>NZ_JAWYAJ010000042.1:0-2636 GCF_034124845.1 Robinsoniella sp. | reverse complement strand
AAGTAAATATACCATTTTCCATTGATAAAATGGATTTCCGGTGCCCACAATTCAACTGATGGTTCTGTACCGGATGGGCTGTAAACTGCCACTGGCTGAGTAGCTGCAATGCGGTTTAATTCGGGTGCTCTGGAGACATAGATTGCTCTGTCCTGATTTACCCTTACATAATAATAATAACCATCCTGATAGGTAACATACGGATCTGCACCATAGTTTACGATTGGATTGGTAAATGCATTCTGGTCATAAAAATGCAAAGTATAGGTAAGCGGATAAGTTTTGTCTGTCTTTCCCGTAAGGGTAATCTCGCTTACCGGATTTTGTCTGGTAGGCTGGGTAATCGTCAGATCAAATGATTCGCTCACATTCTCACCTAAAATGGCTGTTACTTCCGGAAGATTGTCCAGACTTTCCACGTCAACATCATAATCCAGCTTGTTCTTTTGATAATCCGCTAAATCTGCACCATCCAGCTGGATTTGCTCAATGGAATGATTTTTTGTATAGAAAAGGATATAATCCAGTTCGCTAAAGCTTTTTGCTTCCCCGGAATGGGTGAATGTAACCGTATTCTTTCCGGCTTTCAATTCTACCTGGATTGGATAGAGCCTCCAGTTATCCCAACCGTATGACTGATACTGAACAATTTCTGCATGATTGAGATCCCCATTAACATAATACTTGTGGGATGCATTTGGCTGATCGGTACCGCTGCCTGCTGCTACATCAATCCGGTAGGTTCCGGCTGTCTTTGCATTTACCTCAAAGGTCACAGTGGCATCGCCGTTGTCGATCATGCCGACTTTTTTCTTGCCGGAAGCATCTGATCTGTCCGTTATTTTTGCGGGTGCGGTAATTACAGCATTTTCTGCTTCCATTTTTACGATTTCTTTTTCTTCTACTGGCTGGGAAGTGAACTTCACGACTGCTTCCACATCCAGATTGATATTTCCAAGGTTTGCAATACCCTCCGGCAGCAGGATATGTCCCTGTATCACTGCACGGCTTTCATTGTTTTCTGTTTCATAGGAAGGTTCTTCCCACTGAATCTGTGCTGTATAGGTGACGCCAGGCTCACTCTTTGAGGTTACTAAGCCATTTACGCTGTCCGGCAGCTGCCAGGTCTGTGGTGCACTGCCCTCTTTCGCTGTAAGATTCAGATTGTCCGGTTTTGTATAGGAGATCAGATTGTTTACATTCACGGCACCGGAAGGAACATCCTGTCTGGTGACGGTAGGACCTTTTACTTCTAAAATTGTTTCCCCTGCCTGATCCTGGGTAAACTGTATTCTGTCAATGCAGAATTTTCTGGGATCCGCCGCTTCCAGACTGTTATGGCAGTGGTATACCATGAATAACTCTTTGCCATCCGGTGACTCAACTATTCCATGGTGTCCTGTTCCGTGTGCAAGGCTGTTGGACTGCATAATGGGATTATTTTCATACTTTGTATAATCTCCCAGCGGGTCACTGCTGGTGGCATATCCCGATCCGTAACCCGGACTCTGGAAATGGGCTCCGGAATAAGTCAGGTAATAGACGCCGTCCTTCTTCAGCATAAACGGGCCTTCGTTAATTCTGCCCATGGATGTTTCCCAGCCGTCTTCCGGTACCAGGATACATTTTAACGTGGATTCATCAATTGACTTCATATCATCATTTAATTTAGCACCATAGATGAGATTTCCATTGTCAAATCGTACAAAATACAAGTAATACTGCCCGTCATCATCCATATATGCATGGGCATCGATTTCTTTTATATCGTTATGCATGGGAACCTGGTTCTCCTGGGTAAATGGTCCCAGAGGTGATTTGCTGGTGGCTACCCCTAGGTGTTCCTCTGCGGTATAGTACATATAGAAAGTGCCGTCCCGTTCAATGACATCCGGTGCCCAGAAATGGGTATTTCCCCAGACATTATCCTTCTCCAGTGCCCAGCCCTTATCGGTCCAGTTCACTAAATCTGTAGAAGTATAAACTTTAATTCCGTTTTCATCCGCCCCTGCGTTGGTAGGATAGAGATAATACGTTCCGTTATAATATAAAACATCAGGATCTGCACAGTTCTCCAGCAGTGGATTCTGGTATGTCTCCCCTGCCAATTCCGGTTCTGTATATTCCGAAACTTTCACGTTTTCAAAAGATGCACTGGAAAGCCAGTTACGCAATCCGATAGTTCCCGCCCCATGGTCGCTGTCTGTAACATCCAGTTTTGCATAGTGTTCTCCGTCATAATCTATATAGCAAACGATATGATTTCCGGATACTGCAACGGTTATGTGATAAGTTTCTCCATAATCAATAGTAGTCTCCTTTGCCGCTATTTCTGTCCAGGTAGTTCCGGAAACTTTGCCGAGCATTACCCTGCCGTTATGGGCATCGATACAGAAATAGTAGCCATTGTATCCATCCCCATGGTTATCCATTGGGTTGGTTACACGAAACAGCACACCTGCCTGGGCACTGCTCTTGTCATCCAGATTTGTCTGCTGGTTATTTACGGTTACATCTGCCTCATAAACAAAATCGGTAAAGTTCTGATCCTTCGCTAAAGCCTTGTCTCCCCTGCCTTCTGTTACGGTATAAATGTGGTCATTCACAGACCATGTGCCGCGATCCCATCCATTGTA
>NZ_JAWYAJ010000041.1:0-4326 GCF_034124845.1 Robinsoniella sp. | reverse complement strand
TTTCGTCCGGCTCAAACCTCCTGCTGGAGTATGCCGCCACCCGGGAACCTGATTATTCCATTGATCTGCCTAAAATCAGACAAAACATTACCTTACATCTCAATGGTAAAGATGAGAAGACATTTTCAGATTACATTGAAGTGTTATTTTCATCCATTGAGAAAAAGCACAGTGTGGACTATCTGTATCTGATCGTAACGGAATTATTTATGACCTTCCATATTTATTATCACATACTGGAGAATACACCCACAAACATAAATGAATTTATTTCTTCCATATTGGATGAAGAGTATACACTGGAAAGTTTAAAAAATACAGCAATCCATTACGGGCTGCAATGCATCCAGCAAAATGACACCTCTCCTTCTGATGTGGCACTGAGTAAAAAACTGATGTCCTATATTGATGAACACTACCATAACCAGGATCTATCCGTAGCCCAGATCGGTGATATTTTTCAGTTAAACCCCTCTTATATGGGCAGCGTGTTTAAGAAAGTAAATGACATATCCATACTCCAATATATTACAAATGTTCGTATGGAAGCCTCCAAACGACTTTTGGAATCCAATCAATATAAAATTTCTGAAATAGCGGAGCAGGTGGGATATTCGGATGTCTTTTACTTCAGTAAACGTTTCAAAAAATCTTACGGATACTCTCCAAAAGATTATGCACTTCGTAATAAAAGTTAAATATATTTTAATTCTATTAAATTATTTTCATGCGTAAAAAATATGCAGGATGGGAGATTTATATGAAAAAGAAATTAATGGCAGTCCTCTTAGCGCTATCGATCGCTATTCCGACAGCTCTACCTACGAACCAAGTTACTGCACTGGCAGCAGAAGCACCATTGACAGCAAATACGGCACAGGATTATCAAAATCAAAAGAATCAAGCAGCAATGGCAGGACTTCCGATAACAGAAACAAATGAAACTGAAGCAGGAGAACGCGAGAACAATACACCTAGTTCGACGGAATCTGTAAATGGAAATCCTGAAACTTCAGATGAATCGGACTTCAACTCGAATAACCAGACCTCTTCTTCCGAATCTGAAACACCTCTGACCGAAAAAAAAGATGAGACAGAAATTACAGAACCGAATATGACAGAAACAGAAATTACAGAAAAAGTAACAGAACCTCTTACAAAACCGGAAGAAGAATCTGCGGATATATCATTGGGATCAAAACAGCAACGTGGGAAAGCAAACCAAACGGAAGTATCCTCTTCCGATAAAGTAAATACAAAAAATACTACGTACACGATAACCTACATATTAAACGGCGGAAAAAATGCTCTGGGAAATCCTGCTTCCTATTTGACATCACAAAATGTAACATTAAGAACTCCATCCCGGAATGGGTATTCCTTTTCCGGATGGTTTCTGGATAAACAATACAAAAAGCAAATCAAAAATATTACAGCTGGAACCAGTGGTAACATTTCGGTATATGCAAAATGGAAAAAGCTAAAAGAATACGCCCCAAAATCCAATTCAGCACGAATCACAAGCTGTAAAGGCAGCGGTGTGGATAAAATTTACATTAAAGCCAAAATCACCAAACGGATTAAAAGCACAGATTCCTACTACTATCTCGTTACCGTGGATCCGGCTTCCGGTAAGATTTTAAAAAGAGCTGCAAAATCACCAAAGAAAACTTCCGTAAGTTTTACCCTGAATACTGCCGAACCCAATAAAGGATATATAATGGCTAAATACGCCATTGCAGTCAAACAGAAAAAAGGATATAAAGTGATCAGCAGTTCCAAATACGTAACGAGTCCCGAAAACACTGCCCAAAACCGACATACCTATGAAACCGGTAAGACAAAAAAAGGGATACAGTTTACAACTACTCAGGATGTGGAAAGAGTTGATGCCAAGAACACATTTCTAAACTTATACGCATCCACTATTTTATCGAATCCGGATACGACTTATAAATATAACGGAAAAACTTATCGATTTAACAGTTTAAGGGGATATGAAATTGCAGTATCCGAATTTAACTCAAAGGGCATTAATGTAACGTTACAGTTAGGCCTGGATTGGGGAGATGGAAGTTATCAGGATTTGATTGCTCCCGAAGCAAGAAGCGAAGGACATATCCTTTATACCTGGAATACTTCGAACAAAGCGGCAAGAGAAAAAATGGAAGCAATCTTCAGTTTCCTTGCCTCAAAATTCAGCACCAGTGATTGCCTGATATCCAACTGGGTTTTAGGTAATGAAGTAAATTCCTGTAATCTTTGGAACTATAAAGGAAGTATGAGCAAGAATAAATTTATCAATTCTTACTCTTATGCTTTCCGTTCCCTATATAACGCGGCAAAGAGCAACTGGAATAATTCCAAAGTATTCATCTGTCTGGATCATTGCTGGAATACCGCCGATGCAGGTTATACGGCAAAAGACTTTATGAATTCCTTTGCTAAGAAAATAAAAAGTATGCAGAGCGGAATTGATTGGAATGTGGCATTTCACGCCTATCCGGCTCCGTTAACCAGTCCTGATTTCTGGAATAACAGTGCTATTTCTTCCAAAGAAGATTCACCTTATGTCACGATGGAAAATATACAGGTATTAACCAATTACGTTAAAAAGCACTATGGCTCAAATACCCGTATTATCTTATCCGAACAGGGATTCAGTTCCTCAAAAGGAGAAGACGTACAGGCAGCAGCAATCGCATACGGATACTACAAAGCGGCATGTAATCCGATGATCGATTCCTTTATCATAAGAAGTTATGCTGACGAACCCGGTGAAACAGCACAGGGTCTGTATATGGGCATCAGCGGTAAAAAAGCATATAATGTGTTCAAATACATGGACACCAAAAATTCCGGTAAGTATACCAACAAATATTTGAAAACCATTGGTAAATCCAGTTGGAAGAAGGCCGTTCCCGGCTACACACCCAACAGGATCTATAAAATGTACCGTAAATAAATCTCCATGCCAGCAGACTTTTAAGCTAGAGCGTGTTTTTAAATTCATCCCCGCCATCTGCACGCCCCACTTTGCGGCATATTTGCCCCGAATTCAGGTTACATAGCCCGCTATGTGCCCTTCATTCGGGACAGATCATGCAGTTTTCCTATTCTCTTACATTGATATACTTTTAGGTATCTTCAGGATATCTTCCATTGCCATCTCTGTGAATTCTGCTATCTCCTGTATGGTTTTCCCGGCACGAATCATGTTTTCTGCAATCTTAATCTGCTTTCTGTGTTCGCCTTCCACAATACCTTCCTCCAACCCTTCCTCAAATATAATTTTCTCTACTTTCAACATACGAATTTCCCTCCTTATCTCTTCTGCCAGCTGACTGCTTATAATCTTATCAGCGAAAGTCAGCAGTCCTGCCATAATAAACGTTCGGTCGTTTTCATCTTCTATTTCTTTTGCTAACAAGATGATCTCTTTTAGAAGAACTTGTTTATCTTCTTTTCCTTTTACTGTCAATGGTAATATAATCATTTGCATTTTTTCATCATCTGTCAGTTTCTTAAGGCATTTTATTTTCTTCTTTATATTTTCAAAAATACGGTCTGTGTCTAAGCCGCATAAAAATGCCTGCTCAATTTTAAAAGTGAGGCATCCAATATCCAAAACATCGTTTGCCTGTTCCACATCGGAGGTATACAGGATTAAAACCCGTATTTTCACCCCCATCCATCCCTTTCCCAGCCTTTTTAATATTCTGCAGACATAGTCCAGATAACCTAAAATATCATTATTTAAAAATTTACTTTCATAATCTACCAGCACAATGCTGTTATCTTCCAGCAAAAACAAATTATCCAATCTCAGTTCATTAACCTGAATGCCAGGCAGATTGGTTGGCAGTACCTCAATAATCTTCGGTAAATCAATTCCGTAAACAGAAAATGATTTCTCTTTTAGTGACTCAGCAAAAATTTTAGATAAAATATCTTTGTTTTGATACGCAATTCCTTCCAGCGACAGCACTCTCCTTCACGTGCAAATGTACCATTATACATATATTACATGAAAAAGAGAATAACTTTTAAATATATACGTATCATCATACTTTGCTTAACAAATAGGGGTTTTGATTTGAATAAATCAGAAGTTTACACAGAAAATGAAAAATCATTAAATACACATAAATAGATCGGGTGAATCTCTTATTATTTTTTAATATAACATAACTGTAAGAATAATGCAAGGGTTTATTCCACTAATAGTCTAGCCGGTTTTAAAACACTATATTGGGGTTTAGCTGATAAAAGACGCTTTGTAAATGATAGGTAGTGTACGGAAAGAGAAGGGGGCGGACCAGGACA
>NZ_JAWYAJ010000040.1:0-2521 GCF_034124845.1 Robinsoniella sp. | reverse complement strand
AAACAGCAGATGGTTCCATTACAGGAATTACCCTGAACATGATGGAAGACTTTGATTTTGGACAGTCTTTCACCCTGAATGCAAATGTATGGCCCACAGACACTGCTAATAAGCAGGTAACATGGAGCAGTTCTGCCTGGGGTGTGGCTACCGTGGCAGGCGGCAAAGTAATAGCCAAGCATCCGGGTACGGCTGTTATTACGGCTGAGACAGCAAACGGAATTAAGAAAACAGTCAGGGTAACCGTAAAAGACCTGCCCACAAAGGTGACCGGGGTTAAATTTTATAAGGCTCAAAATGGTATTACAGGTTCTGTTTCTCCTTCCGATGTGAGAGTAAAGGTTGACGGCACCGTGGCTTTAATAGCAGATACCATTCCTGCTATGGCGGTAAACCGTAAGCTTATTTATAAAGTGGAGGATCCCACGCTGGCTAGTGTAACACCGGAGGGTGTTGTAAAAGGATTGAAATCCGGTCAGACCACTGTGACAGCTACCTCGGTAGACGGAGGCTTTACGGATACTTGTAAACTCTTTGTGGATGCAAAGGCAGTACAGTCCAATCCTGTCACGGCTCTTTCCATCAGTGTTACGGAAGCAGTCATGAATATGGGTGAAGGAATGGATATCACTACGGCAACGGTACCTGAGGATGCCTCACTGCAAAGAGTCGTATGGTCCACAGAAGACGAGCAGATTGCCGAAATCAGTGATGACGGTATCGTTGGAAGGGCTATGATTCTGGCGAAGGGTCCTGGCAGCACCACCATTCACGGATATACAGAGGATGGCGGAAGGGAGGCAGTCATTAAGGTAACGGTTCTTGAGCCGGAAGCTGCGGTAGACAAAACGGACCTTAAGAAAAACATCGATGCAGCAGAAGTTCTAAAAGCCAATCCCTTAACCGATTTGGTTCCTGCCACGAAAGAAAAATTTGAAACAGCCCTGTCAAATGCATGGGAAATTTATAACGACACCGCTGACAGCTATACACAGCAGGATGTGAATGATGCCGCTTCAGAATTGGTTTCCCGCACGCTAGAGCTTTCTCTTGCAGCCAACCGGGAGGGGTTGAAAGCTGCGGTGGAAGAGGCAGACCGCATTATAAAATCCGATGAATACGTTCATGACGAGATGCTAAAGGCATATACAGCCCTGCGTGACGAGGCAGCCAGCCTTCTTGCAGGACCAACAGTGGCAGACACCGAATACAGCAAGAAGATGACAGCATTATCAGAGGCAAAAGAAAAGCTAACCAGAAAGCCTGTGGTTTCATTGGAGTTAACTGCCCTTGAACAGCAGATTGCCCTTGCAGAACAGGCAGACCTCAATCGATATCTGGATTTGCCTGAAAAAAAGGAGTTTTCAAATTTATTATTGGCTGGGAAAAATCTCCTTGAAAATGCAAAGAAACCAGGCACTGCTGTTACTCAGACGGAAATAGATACGGCAGCAGACAGTCTGAGTAAAGCACGGTTAAATCTTAAACTGAAGCCTTCCAAGACTTCGCTTGAAGCATTACTGAAAAAAGCAGCTGCTATAAATCTTTCTAATTATACAGAGGCATCTGCTTCCAGTTTGAAAGCAGCTGTCAATGGGGCAAAAGCGGTGATGGATCATGCACTGGCACAAGAGCAGGATGTGAAAAATGCTGAAAAAGCCCTTAGCCAGGCTATGAGTAATTTAGTTCTTAAAGAAAATGAAGAAAAGGCAAAAATAAAAGATTTAAAGGTTCATGTAAAAGCCACGTTATCATCCTATAAGACAATACAGCTGACATGGAAAAAAGTGAGCGGAGTGGACGGCTATCAGGTACAGCGGCGTTCCGGTTCAAAATGGATTACCGTCAAAGACCTGAAAAATACTTACTCCAGCTTCAGCTTTACAAAGGGCAGTCTGGGTAAGTCCTATACACTGCGGGTTCTGGGGTATAAATCCTTTCGTGACGGCAGGACATATACCCAGGGCAATGCCGTAACCAAGAAGGCGATTCCTCAAAAGGCTGCAGTTAAATCCACCAATCGTTCCTCAACTTCAATCAAGCTGAGCTGGAAGAAGATAAACGGCGTTAACGGATATGTAATAATGCAGAAAAATGGAAGCAGATGGAAAACTCTTTTTGATACAAAGAGCTCCAGGACAACATACTATCTGGTGACCAACCTGACCCCGGGAAAGAACTATACCTTTGCAGTAAAAGCTTATAAAAAGAACAGCAAAAAGAAAAATATCTATGGTGAATATTCGTCATTGAAGATAAAAGCCGTACCGGCACCGCCAAGAAGCATCAGCGCAAAAGCGTCTAAGGGAAAGGTGAATATTCATTGGAAGAAACAGACCGATGTGAGCGGCTACCGGATTCAAAGAAAAAGTGGAAACAAGTGGATTACACTATCATCAAAGATCGGCGCAAAAGCAACAACCTATACGGATGGGAAAGTAAAAAAAGGAAGTAAATATACCTATCGCCTCCAATCCTATAAGACCGGGAAAGGAAAAGTTTACAGCGCCAGCAGCGAGGA
>NZ_JAWYAJ010000039.1:0-2099 GCF_034124845.1 Robinsoniella sp. | reverse complement strand
GTACTACGTAACCTGAATTCGGGGCAAATATACCGCAAAGTGGGGCGTGCAGATGACGGGAATGAATTTTCAGACACGCTCTAGTGCCGTCCGGCGCAGATATCAGGTACTATATATCGACGTATTTACGCCGGGAGGCACTAGTCAATATAACTTGCTGCACTGTATGCCTGTCTGTAGCTGATATCAGATATAATAATTCCAGTTTCCGGCGTACTTGCATGAATAACCTGGTTATTGCCTATGTACAGGGCTACATGTCCGATCGATCCGCTGTCATCTAAATAGAACAGTAAATCTCCTGGCTGTACGCTTGCAACATCAACACTTCTTCCTCCATATGCCTGGTCTGAAGCCACACGCGGGATACTGATCCCAAAGTTTGCCATAATGGACTGTGTAAATCCGGAACAGTCTGCTCCATTTGTAAGGCTGGTACCTCCCCATACATAAGGATTCCCTTCAAATTGAAGTGCAAAACTTACAATGCTCTGTCTTGTACCGGAAGTGGAAGAACCCTGTCCGCTGCCGCCGGATGGATCCTGATTGCCCGGAGCTTCTGTCTGAGGCGGTTCTGTCTCAGGAGTTTCTGTTGCCGGAGCCTCTGTTTCCGGGGCATTGGTTTCCGGGGTCTCTGTCCAGGTGGTTTCTGTCTCAGGAACATTTGTCTCTGGGGCATTTGTTTCCGGTGCATTGGTCTCTGGGGCTTCTGTCCAGGTAGTCTCGCTTTCCGGGGCTTCTGTCTCAGGGGCCTCTGTCCAAGGCGCTTCTGTTTCCGGCGCGGTCGTCTCAGGCGCATTAGTTGAAGGCGTCTCGGTTTCCGGCACATTGGTCTGGGGAGCATTGGTCTCAGGAGTTTCCGTCTGCGGTACATCCGTAGTTCCGTTTGTCTGTCCCTGAGATGATCCCTGTGTATTGGCTGCCGCTTCATCTGCCTTACGTGCTTCTTCTAAAGCTGCCTTATAAGCTGCTTCTTCCGCTGCAAGACGCTGTCTTTCTTCCTCCAGGGATTCTGCTTCTTTGAACTGCATGGTGCAGTCCACATATTCTTTTGACACATAGCCTTCCATATCTGAATCCACTCTGACTCTTACCCAGTCTCCTTCGTCGTCCAGTACACGAAGTTTCTCCGAATCACCGACCATGCCGACAATATCCTGATCTGTTCCGGCTCCTGACCTGACCATTAAGGTAGTGGTGTTAACAGTGGCAACCTTTCTGCCTACCTGTTCTGCCAATGCCTCTGCTTCTGAACCGGTGACAAAGTAATCTTTTTTCACATAGCCTTGTACAGAACCGGAACGGATATGATACCATCCGTCTTCTTCTCCCAGAATCTCTGCTGCAGAATTATCATAGAGTTTCCCAAGTACTTCCCCATCATCTGTGTTCGGTTTATTTCGTATATTCACATAAGCATCATCATTAATTTGTGCAATTGCCAGATTATCATACGGATTGGAAGTCTGGGCTGCACTGCTGCTGTCTGTCCCATCCTGCTTGTCAGAAGATCCCTGTGCCGAATCCTGGCTTCCGCTTATACTCGCCTGTAAACCAGCCAACGGAACCTCAATTGTCTGTGCTTTTGAAACCAGTCCCAGACTTGAAAACGTAATAGACCCTACCATCAGACATGCTGCAATCATCATCATTCTTTTCTTCATGAAATTTCTACCTCCATATAGCTATATCAAATTGTTACATAATTGTTAAATTTATTACGTTTTTATTATAACACACTTACATTTTTTGTCAACCTGAAGATGCTGTATTTCTATTGCTTGTCCTAAAATCCCCAGTAAATTCAACGGTTTATCTACATTTATTTATTTTTAATTTATACTTTTTTTATGTTTTTATTTAATAATTACGAAACACTTAATATTGATTCTGATAGATACCCACCAGCATCCAATTCCTCAAAGTTAAAAACCCCGCTGCGAGAAGAAGGGGTTTTGTTCTCCGCTTGCGCTCCGGTCGTTGCTAAACGAACGTCCATTGGACATTCAGCATCTAACGCGGCAGTCGCCAAATAGACGCACCAGCGTGTCCGTTTGACTCGTTGCTTGCGGGAATAAAAAATGCCCCTTTCCCTTAGC
>NZ_JAWYAJ010000038.1:9784-11867 GCF_034124845.1 Robinsoniella sp. | reverse complement strand
ACAGAAGCAGATGGTGGAAATTGCAAAAGCCCTTACCTTTGATGCCAATATCATTATCTTTGATGAGCCTACGGCATCCCTCACCCAGCGAGAAGTCAGTGCCCTGTTTGAAATTATCGGGAACCTGAAAAAAGAAGGTTTGGGAATTGTGTATATCAGCCACCGGCTGGAAGAGATATTTGAAATTTGTGACCGGGTAACGGTGATCCGGGATGGCCAGTATATCTCTACCAAGAAAGTTGGGGATACGAATAAAGATGAACTGGTTGCAGATATGGTAGGGAGAAAGATGGGTAATTATTATCCCAAAGCTGAGGCAAAAATCGGTAAGGAGCTGCTTCGGGTAGAGCATTATTATGACGAAGGATTTTTAGAGGATATCAGCTTTTCTCTGAAAAAGGGGGAAATTCTTGGGTTTGCAGGTCTGGCAGGTGCGGGAAGAACAGAACTTATGGAGTCCCTCTGCGGTTTTACCGGAAAAGCAGCCGGTAAGGTTATGTTGGAGGGAAAAGAAATTGTTATCCGGGATTATAAAGATGCTATGGCAAATGGGCTTGTTTATGTTTCGGAAGACCGTGGTAAATTCGGACTGATTGTGGATATGAGTATCGAACAGAATATTTCCCTTCCACAGTTGGAAAAGTTCGCTGGTAAAATGGGAATGATCAACACAAAAAAGGAACAGGAAACGGGAGACAGGTACATAAAGGACGTTGGTATAAAAGCGCCCGCGGCTGATTTTCTGGTAGCAAATTTATCAGGTGGAAACCAGCAGAAGGTGTCAGTTTCAAAAGCGCTGGCTTTGAATCCTAAAATACTCATACTGGATGAACCCACCAGAGGGGTAGATGTAAATGCGAAAGCAGAGATCCATAAAATTATCAGCGATCTGACGCAGAAAGGCCTGACGATCATTATGATATCCTCAGAACTTCCGGAACTCCTTGGCATGTGCGACCGGATATATGTAATGAAGGACGGTTATATTGCAGGTTGTTTTGACAGAGAGGAAGTGACTCAGGAAAAGATATTAACGGTTGCTCTGGAATCAAAAAAGCAGGCAAAGGCATAAGGAGGAAGCAGAATGGATCAGAATAAGAAAAGAGCAGCGTTTCTAACAACAGAATTTTATCTGGCGGTCTTCCTGGTTGTGGTATTGCTTGGGCTGGCTGTTTTTGCAAAAGGATTTTATACCGTAAATAATCTAATGAGCTTACTGAATTCTTTTAGCTACATCTTGATATCGGCAGTGGGCATGAACATGATTATTTTGACATCCAACATAGATGTCTCAACAGGCGCTTTAATATCGGTAATCTGCATCTGTGTGGCGGCGATCGGGAAGATGGGAGCACCCTTTGCAGTACTACTGGCAGCTGCCATGGTAATCGGCGCGGCGCTCAGTACATTTAACGGATTATTTATCACAAAACTGAAGATCCCCGCCATTGTAGCCACTTTAGCCACAACTCAGATATTCCAGGGAATCCTGCCGCTTACGGTAGAGGGGTCCATCTATGATTTACCTGCATCCTTTACCTGGCTGGCATTTGATGCAAAAATCTTCGGAATAATACCAGCCAGTGTACTAATGTGCCTGATCGTGGTGGCGGCAGCTTTGCTGTTTATGAAATACTCCAGGTTTTCCAAGAAAATATATGCCATCGGCAACAACAAAGGCGGTGCAAGGCTTGCAGGCATTCATGTAAATAAAACAGTAGTGCTGACGTATACCATAGCAGGAGCTCTGTTTGGAATATCTGCGGTGATTATAGCAACGGCAGGCCAGAGAGTTACCACTACCATGGGAAGCGGCCTGGAAATGACATTTATTGCGGCTGTAGTGCTTGGAGGAACCAGCACCGCAGGAGGTTCCGGAAAAATACTGGGAACCGTTATTGGAGCTTTTATACTTGCCATGATTTCCCCGGCAATTAATTATCTGGGCATTAGCCCTAACTGGTCAGATGCTATTAAAGGGGCAATTATTATTATCTCGGTATTAGTTACGGCGGCCAGATATATCAAGAAAAAAAGGGTCATTGCAAACCCTGTAATCAGGAAGGCAGGGGGGGAAGCATAA
>NZ_JAWYAJ010000038.1:6386-9774 GCF_034124845.1 Robinsoniella sp. | reverse complement strand
AAGTTACATTTAATCTGGCGCTGTTTTTCATTTGGCTGGTTATCTTTGCAGCAATATCCTTAAAGAGTCCGTCCTTTTTAAAACCGGCATACATTATAAACGTTATGTTTCGCAACATTGTGGAAATTGGTATGGCAGCCCTTCCCATGACGCTGATCATCATTACCGGGGGGATTGATCTTTCAGTTGGAAATATCATGATCCTCTCGGCTATGATGGGAGGAATGGCAGCGGCAGGCATGGGTGCAACGGCAGGCATTATTGTCACATTACTCACTGGGGGAATCTGTGGGCTGGTGAACGGCATTATTATTGCCAAAGCTAAGATTTCTGAGATGGTGACTACGCTGGCAACCATGTATTTGTTTCTGGGGCTGGCAAGAGGAATTTCTCATGGCGACAGTGTATATAGTTATGATTTTACCAACTTTTTTGGAAATACCTCCATCGCAGGGATTCCGCTGCAAATCTGGATTTATGTAATCCTGGCTGTTTTCTTCATTATTCTTCTGGGAAAAACTACTTTTGGAAGAAAGCTATACAGTATTGGATTGAATAAAAATGCAACAAAATATTCCGGTGTCAATACGGATAAGATGCAGATACTGATCTATGTGATCTGCGGTCTTGTCTGTGCCCTGGCTGCATTCATCTGGCTTGGAAGATTCACCAGTGTAAAATATGATGCAGGTACCAGTTTTAACCTGAAAGTAATCACGGTAGTGGTTCTGGGCGGAACCAGCATTAACGGAGGAATCGGAGATATGAAAGGTACTGTTTTGGGGACGCTGATAATCGCAACCCTGAACAGCGGGCTTACCGTACTGAATATCCCCATTGACGTCCAGACGATTGTACAGGGGGTCGTACTGATGATCGCATTAATCGCTTATGCATTTGTGAATACAAAAGCAAAGAAGAAGAAAATTATTGCGGTGCCTGTGAAACAAAACAATGGATTGTAATAAAATTGTGATATTCAGGGTCAACTGAATAAACACATAATATTTACATAAAAAATAATATTTATACATGAAAGGGTGGGTAAATTATGAAGAAAAGATTGGTAACAAAGGTATTGGCGGCAGCACTGATTGGAATTATGGCGGTGTCTTCTTTAGCAGGATGTTCCACCACTGACACATCAGGGGGAAGTAAAACAACAGAAAAAGCGGAGACAAAGGAAACAGCCGGAGCAGGCAATGGGGAAACGAAGGAAGCTTCCAAAGATTCATCCGCAGAAACCAAAGGTGCTGATGTGGTTGTGGCAATGCTGCCCAAGTTCAAAGGAGAGAACTATTTTGACGCATGTAAAGTAGGTGCGCAGGAAGCAGCAGATGAACTGGGAATCACATTGTTGTATGATGGTCCGTCACAGGATCAGGCGACCAATCAGAAGCAGGTGGATATTCTGGAAGGGTGGATCGCCCAGGATGTAAGCGTCATTATTGTATCACCTAATGATCCCACAGCGATTGCCCCTACCCTAAAGAAAGCGCAGGATGCAGGCATTAAAGTTGTGACATTTGATGCTGACGCACAGGCTGATTCCAGGGATTTATTCATAAATCAGATCACTGCGCAGGCGGCTGCAAAGGGATTGCTGGACGGTGCCGCAATTGACCTGAAAGCCAAAGGATACGGCGCAGACCATCCTGCAAATATAGCATTGGTATCCGGTTCCGGTACAGATGCCAACCAGACAGCATGGGAAGCGGCAATTGATGAATTATTAAAAACAGACGACTATAGCTTTATGAAAATCCAGAATAAAGAAACAGATGTATATTATCCCGGTACAGATGAAACTACGGTAAACAGCGAGTGTGCGACACTGATCAGCCGCATGGGGGAAGGCGAAGACCAGATACAGGCAGCAATTGCATTGTCATCTATGTCAACACCGGCTCTGGGTGCCCAGTATCAGTCCGCATCCAGTAAACCGATCCCTCCAAAATCACATTGACCGGACTGGCAACACCGAATGCCCTGAAAACCTATATTAAGGATGAAGAAAATCCTATGAATACCGGAGTTCTCTGGAATTGCATGGATCTGGGATATCTGGCTGTCCAGTCGGGATACCAGCTGGCAGAGGGAACGATTACAACGGATTCCACCTCTATCGATGCAGGAAGGCTGGGAGCAAAAGAAATTACAAACCGTGAGTGCGTATTAGGGGAAGCCCTGGTATTTGATGCAGCGACTGTGGATAATTACGATTATTGACAATAAATTGTAAATGAAAAGCCTGTAAATAGGGAAAGACCTCTGTTTACAGGTCTTTTCTTTCCACACTCACCTATTTCCCTTGGAATAGATATGGTGTATAATAGAGGGAAAAATAAGAACATGGCCCGAAAAAGGCGGAAGGGAGCTATATGATTTACAGAGAAATGAACGTGCAGGCAGCATATGAAAAGGCAGGTGCCGTGCATGGAAAATATCAGCCCAGATTAATTGGGTATATGCATAGTGACAGTGAGGAACTAGGAATGTCCGGGGCAAGGCCGGCAGTCATTATCTGTCCGGGAGGCGCTTATCAATTTAAATCAGACCGGGAGGCAGAACCGGTGGCAATGCGGTTTATGGCATCAGGCATGCAGGCATTTGTGCTGCAATACAGTGTGGCACCATCCCGCTATCCATGTGCGGTACTGGAACTGGCTGCATCCGTCGTAATGGTAAGGGAACATGCAAAGGAATGGGGGATTGATCCGGAAAAGATTTTCATCTGCGGATTTTCCGCCGGAGGGCATTTGTGCGGAACCCTTGGAACCTTATGGAAGGACGAAATATTTGAGCGGGTTTTCGGAACCGGAAACTTCAGCTATAAGCCATCAGGGATGATTTTATGCTATCCGGTCATTACTATGGGGGAATTTACCCACAAGGAATCCTGTGCGAATCTGACAGGACCAGACGGTTCCCCAAAACTGCGGGAAAAGCTGTCCCTGGAAAAACAGGTCACAGCCGATACACTGCCCACGTTTATATGGCATACCCAGGAAGATGATGCGGTACCGGTAGAGAATACTTTATTATTTACCTGTGCACTGCGCAAACACAGAGTTCCTTTCGAACTGCATATTTATGAAAGAGGGGGACATGGATTATCTCTATGCGATGAGACAACTGCCAGAATCGAGGATCAGATCGTGCCGGATAATGCCGGATGGATCGAACATGCCGTAAGATGGCTAAAACGGTTTTGATGCAGTTCACACTGCTAATTTGGGAACAGCGCAAGCCGGCTTGTGCTATTCAGGGGTATCCATATGATAAAACAGAAAATCAGTACAAAGCTGTCCATGACTTATGCGGTTTTAACGATTTTCTGTAGGATTTTATTTAGTCGCATAAATAAATTTTACACCAAGAGCCAGGC
>NZ_JAWYAJ010000038.1:0-6376 GCF_034124845.1 Robinsoniella sp. | reverse complement strand
ATATAACCAATACAATATCCATCAGGATGGAGTGAGCAATATTGGGCAGATCGCAGAAAATGTAATGGCACAGGTAGACAGCCGCCTTACCACGATGGATCAGACAGCGATTGATGTGTTGTCAGATAATCATTTCCTGGATTTGTGGAATCAGACTGTGGTTTCGCCCGGTGAAGAAGTGGGAAAAGAAATACGGAAGCTTTTGACCAGGGCGTATACCAATAAATCAGATATACGAAGAGTTGCCATTTATGGAAAAGACGGGACCTATTACAGTACCGGGAAAACTGATGTTAAGCAAGAGGATGTAAGGAATCGGATTCAGATGATAGAAAGCCAGTATCCCATGAAGCAGATGAACAGCCGTGTGTATTTAAAGCCCCATCTGGATTACTGGGACAAGAGCAGTGAGGTCCTGGTGGTATCTGAAATAAAACCGGTAAAGGACAGAAACACAGATATCATCGGTTATCTGGAAGTTCAGCAGAATGCTTTCTATATGGAAAATATCTGCAATGTCAAGTGGAACGGCAAAGGCTTAAAGGTCATGGTATTTATGGAAGAAACGGATGAGCTTTTCTATACCAACCTTTTGGACAGTAAAAAAAATGAATCCTATGTGGAACAGGTAAAAGATTTTACCAGGCAGTATTCAAAAATGAAAGAGGATAACCACTCTTTGTTTTCCACGGCATCGTCCAATTATTATGCCTGTAAAACCGTAATTATACTGGATAAAAATGTCTTGAATGAATCTTTGAACAAAATGCTGGGTGGAATTGCAGCCATTACCTGTGTACTAATTATTGTCACCACATTTTACAGCTTCTGGACTACCCGGATGATTATGCGCCCGATTAATCTGCTGGTGAAGACCATGCAGGATACAGACCTGACGAATTTCCGTCAGAAGAGAGAAATAAAGGTCAGAGATAAAGAGACGGAGATACTGGTAAATTCCTTTGAGGATATGGCTAAGCGTCTGGAGGATGCCCTGGTTAAACAGAAGAAGCTGGAAAATGTCCAGACCAAAACGCTGTTCAGTGCCCTGCAGTCGGAAATGGGTCCGCATTTTCTCTATAACAGCCTTGGAAGTATTGCAAATCTGTGTGAGCAGGGAGAAACAGATACGGCAGCAGATGCATGCTACAGTTTGACTGAGATCCTGAGATATGCGTCTAATTATGAAACATCAGAGGTGACCATAGGGGAAGAAATAGAGAACCTGAAAGCTTATATGTCAATCATGAAGAGCCGTTATCAGAAACGAATTGAATTTGAAATGGAAATTGATGAGGACACCAAATATATCATCATTCCGAAGCTTACATACCAGCCTCTGGTGGAAAACGCCATAAAGTACAGTCTGATGGAGCACGATAAAGTAATCATTAAAATCTATACGGTGGTACTGGGAGAGAAGCTGGTTGTGGAAATAAAGGACAACGGATGCGGAATCAGCAAAGATGCAGGAGAAGTGATCCGGAGAAGAATCGAAGAATTTCACAATACGGATAATGCGACTTATATCACAGAGCAGATTCAGTTTGGAGGAATGGGACTGAGCGGGACGTTAATCCGGCTTTCTATTTATTATGGAGACAGTTTCTGGTATGAGCTTCAGGATAACAATGATGAGGGAGGTACCAGTATCCTGTTTGGTATGAATATCAGTAAATATCGGTAATATGCAGCAGTTAGTCCGAACCGTATGTAAACAGAATATAGTAGGTGCAAAGCAATTACAAAACAGGTGCAGTGTAGTTAGAGAGCAAGTGCAATGTAATTACAGAGCACATGCAAACCAGTTGCAAATACAGGAAAAAAGGAGTGGCTATTGATGTATAAAGTATTGCTGGTGGATGATGAACCGGCAGCCCTTGATATGGAAAAGAGAGCAATCCAAAAGAGGACAGAGAATTTCCAGGTATCAGGAGAAGCGTATAACGTGAAAGATGCGATTGAACTTTACCACAGCATTATTCCGGATGTTGTATTAACGGATATGAAAATGCCCAGGCAAAATGGAATTGAGCTTATAAAATATATTGCCGGACAGGAGGTCAATAAGGCTGTTTGTATAGCGGTCAGCGGCTATTCTGACTTTGATTATGTTCACGATGCTTTTTCCTATGGAGCATTTGACTATCTTCTGAAGCCTGTAGAGCCTAAGAAAATTGAGGAACTTTTTGTGCGGATCCGCAGGCTTTTGATCTCTACAAGAGAGAATCCATGTACCATAAAACTCCCCCAGGGGAGGTTAAGCACCGACCAGTTAGTAAAAAATGTAGAAGAGCATATCCGTAAAAATATTGCCGGTGACAATAGCATACTGAATATCTGCAGTATATTTTCCATCAGCCAGCCCTATTTGAGCAAGGCATTCAAAATGCATTTTAACTGTACCTATAATGAATACTTAATCGGTATCCGGATCGAAGAGGCGAAGAAGCTTCTCGACCGCAAAGAAGAGTACCTCATAGGAGAAATTGCCGAGTTATTAGGGTTTTCCGATCAGTTTTATTTTAGTAAAGTATTTAAGAATACAACCGGATACACCCCGCGGGAATACCGTGGGAGGAACGACAGATGAGTTTTGTATTTTATATATTTCAGCTTTGATTTTACATGTACTTTTTCATCATTTACTTTTAAAATGAGCTTATAAAGACAGATTGCAGACAGTGAAAGTAATCATTAAAGAAGCTCTGGAATCAGGCTGATGGAGAAGGAGGATATGATGACAAACAGAGAGCGTGAAAATTTAACTTTGAATTTTGGAAAGCCGGACAGAGGCGCTGTTGAGGAGACCTTTTATCCCTGGGTATTGACGAAGAACCGTTTTGTAGAAGAGGGATTGCCATCCGTAATAGCACACAATGCCAAGGATATTACTAATGATATTGTAGGGAATAAAGGGAATCAGACCGAAAAATATCTGCCCGTAGCATGGGGACAGGGGGTAATGGAATACGAACAATACCTGGGGTTTGATCCGGTAAGGCGGATTCATTTTGTACTCCCCTTTCGCAGATTTGAAGAAAAAATACTGGAAGACACGGAAACTTATCTCATAAAACAGGATATTTACGGCAGACAGATGATGCAGAAAAAGGGTTCTGAAATTGAAACCGAATATAAGTCTGTCATTCAGGATGAGGCAGACTGGGAGCGGCTGAAGGCTCATGCAGACAGAGAGTTGGAGTCTTATTTCAGCGATGAGGCAATTGCGACGGCTTACGGTGCTCTAAAGGAAGGACATGACCGGGGAGACTATTCCATCCGTTTAAATCTGGAAGGATTTTTCTGGGTGCCCAGGGAACTGATGGGGATAGAAGCCCACCTGTATGCTTTTTATGATAAGCCGGAGCTGATTCATGATATCAATGAGTACATATTGCAGGTGTATACAACAAAGGTAATCAAAGTCGTAGATCTGCTGCAGCCGGATGTAGTTTATCTCATGGAAGATCTCAGCGGGAAAAACGGACCAATGATATCCGGAGAAAATTTTGACGAGTTTGTGGGAGCTTATTATAAAAGGCTGATTCCCATGTTGAAAGCGCATGGAGTAAATAATGTTTTTGTGGACACGGATGGTGATTTTACAATCATGATCCCACATTTCCTGGATGCCGGCGTGGACGGCTTCCTCCCTATGGATGTGAATGCCGGAATGGACATTGTAAAAGTAAGAGCGCAGTTCCCGGGGCTTAAATTTATCGGTGGGTTTAATAAACTAAAGATTGCCGAAGGAAAGGAAGCAATAGACCGGGAATTTGACCGAATTCTTCCGGTGATCCGGGGAGGCGGATATATTGTGGGCTCTGACCATCAGGTGGCACCATCTACATCCCTTCAAGATTACCAGTATTATATTCAGAAATTAAAAGAGGTAATGGAGCAGGCGGGAAAAGATGTGAGGTAAATCGTTCCAGTAATAAAATAGTATTATAAAAAAGTATAGTAAAAAGCCAATGCAGTCATATAAAAAGCTACTGCATTGGCATTCTTTCATTTACTGTTTTATTTGCGGTTAAAAAGAGAACGGATTTTGGATACCAGATCCACGTCGTCATCATCATCCTCGGCCAGCCTTTTAGAATGCTTGTTCGCGGTACTGTATTCCTCGTCCGGACCGTTGTCATCCGCTGATTCATACTGCTGGTGACGGTCGTAATATTGGGTCTGATCTTCAAATTGATCAGGAGACCGATAATTTGCGTACCCGCTTCCATAATTCTGTCCACCGAAATCCTGCTGCTGTGCACCGTTGTAATTTTGTCCGCCAAAATCCTGCTGGCGCCCGTTTCCATAATTTTGTCCTTTATAATTCTGCTGCTGTCCACTTCCGTAATTCTGTCCCGCAAAATTCTGTTGAGGCTCATTGCCATAAGGCTGTCCCTCGAAATTCTGCTGAGGTCCATTGCCATAAGGCTGTCCTTCAAAATTTTGCTGAGGTCCATTGCCATAAGGCTGTCCTTCGAAATTCTGCTGAGGTCCATTGCCATAAGGCTGTCCTTCGAAATTCTGCTGAGGTCCATTGCCATAAGGATGTCCCCCGAAATTCTGCTGAGGTCCATTGCCGTAAGACTGCCCCCCAAAATTCTGTGGGTGATTGCCATAGTAGGATTGCTGCGGGTTTACATTCTGATAACCCGGGTTCTGATTATAAGGTGCTTGTCCTTCATAACCGTTATAATGCTGCCCATAGGAGTTGCTGCTGCTCTTGCCTTTTTTTAGCGTATTTCTAAAACTTTTTGATTTAGATGCAGATTTTGGGATATTATTATAATAAGCATGTTCTTCCTTATAATGGTATTCCGGTGCACTCGTGGTATAATTTTTGAATTTATGGTTTTTGTGTTTGACTTTTGTGATCCTTTTAACCTTTTGTTTTTTCTTTCTCGGTTTAAAGATCGTCATTCGTCCGGTCCATCCCACCATACGGACGACTACAATTCCAAAAAAGACACCGATACTGTCAATTCCCACATCTCTTAGAGAAGGAGAGCGCCCGCCCACAAAGGACTGGTGGTATTCATCCCCCAGTGCAAAACCGACGCAGATGATGCCGGCTACAAGCATGAGCCAGATCCCGTGAAGCCCGTACACATATAATGGAAAGGATACTGCCACTGCGAGAGCAAAATATTCAGTCATATGTGCTAATTTACGTGTGATAAAGTTGATTTTATTGGCCCATTCTTCCACTTGCCACTGTTCCAGATTGGCATCGAAGATATAATCTCCTGCTTCTACAATTTTACAGCTGACTTTAAAACTCAGTTGTCCGGAAACATCTCCGCTTTGGCTGGAAAAATTAAAAATAAGGCACATTAAAAATATAGCTGGTATAAAAGATAATGGTTTTAATAATTTCCTCATAATATATCGCCTCCGATTTGCGCCTATCATAGCATTCCTGGCGTTTGTTGTCTACTGGGTTAAGAAAATTATAAGGTATTTTGGGCAAAAAACTTTGAAAAATACTGGAAAGTGCTTGACATTGGAAATGCATATGGCTATAATAAATCAGTGTGCGTGAATTTTAATCTATTTTCAGGCACCATCAAATTAAATTTAAACAGCAACCACATGTACAGAAAGAAAAAAATATGTTTTTGTACAAATAAAACAGGAGGTGAAAGGAATGCCAACATTTAACCAGTTAGTAAGAAAAGGTCGTCAGACATCTGAGAAAAAATCAACTGCACCAGCTCTGCAAAAAGGATTTAACTCCTTAAAGAAAAAGAGTACGGACGTATCCGCACCACAAAAAAGAGGTGTATGTACAGCAGTTAAGACAGCTACACCTAAGAAACCTAACTCAGCTCTTAGAAAGATCGCCAGAGTTCGTTTATCTAACGGAATCGAAGTAACAAGCTACATCCCAGGTGAAGGACATAACCTTCAGGAGCATAGCGTTGTTCTTATCCGTGGCGGTAGAGTAAAAGACTTACCAGGTACAAGATATCACATCGTTCGTGGTACACTTGATACAGCAGGCGTTGCAAAGAGAAGACAGGCTCGTTCCAAATACGGAGCTAAGAGACCAAAAGACGCTAAAAAATAATTCGTAACAATGAAATTATAAATTATTCGTATCACAAACAGAACTACAGACTTAAATTGTGCCGGATTTCTTATTCACCCGTGGTTGCAGGTTAATATAGAAGCTTTCGTGCACGAAACACAAGTAGAACGACACATGTGAGTACCGATGAATTAATCAAGCAGTCTTAACTGACTGCGATAATAATTAAGGAGGGAAGTACCGTGCCACGTAAAGGACATACTCAAAAAAGAGACGTATTAGCAGATCCATTATACAACAACAAAGTGGTTACAAAGCTTATCAATAACATTATGTTAG
>NZ_JAWYAJ010000037.1:0-3413 GCF_034124845.1 Robinsoniella sp. | reverse complement strand
ATACCAGTTTCCCACGCCCATCTTTCCGTACACAACCTGTCTTATACAAAGCGTCTTACTCAGCAAAACCCAAATATAATGCATTTAATAGAACTCATTTAAAGCGTTCGCTCTAGAAAACTTTCCACATTTTTTCCAAAATAAAGATTTCCTTTTTTCATTTACAATGATATAATGCTATCAAATTGCCTAGATAAAGGGCAAAAAATTTTATACTACTTGGGGAGGAAGTCATGTCACTTCATTTTAAACACACACGAAATGCCTGTTATCTCGGTTATATTACGCAGGCTATCGTCAACAACCTGGCACCGCTTTTGTTTGTCACGTTCCAGTCACAGTTCTCCATATCCCTGGAGAAAATCGGTCTGTTAATTTCCATTAATTTTGCTATGCAGATGTTCGTGGATATCCTGGCTGCCAAATATGTTGACAAAATTGGTTACCGTATCTGTACGGTTGCCGCACATGTATGCTGTACGGTAGGACTTGTTGGAATGGGCGTTTTTCCTTTTCTATTCTCAAATGCCTATGCCGGGTTGATCGTTGCTGTATTGATTAACGCCATCGGCGGAGGTCTGATTGAAGTATTAATCAGCCCGATTGTAGAATCACTGCCCGGTGACGAGAAGGCATCCGCTATGAGCCTGCTGCATTCCTTTTATTGCTGGGGGCATGTAAGTGTCGTCCTTATTTCTACCCTGTATTTTGTCACGGTGGGAATCAGTAAATGGTATCTGCTGACTGTATTCTGGGCAATTATTCCTTGTTTTAATGCCTTTTTCTTCAGCAAAGTACCCTTACATACCGTGGAAACCGAGGCTGAATCCATGCCGATTCGAAAGCTGTTCTCCATGAAGCTCTTCTGGATGTTTCTCATATTGATGATCTGCTCCGGTGCTTCGGAACAGGCGATGTCACAGTGGGCTTCTCTGTTTGCAGAATCAGGGCTGAAAGTATCCAAGACTTTAGGGGATCTGCTGGGTCCCTGCGCTTTTGCCGTATTGATGGGTGTTTCCCGTGTCTTTTATGGAAAATTCGGTGCCAGAATCAAGCTGAAAAAATTTATCATTGCCAGCGGGTTCCTGTGCATTATCAGTTATCTGCTTGCCACGCTTTCCCCCTATCCGCTGCTGTCTCTGGTTGGTTGCGGACTGTGCGGGTTATCGGTGGGAATCATGTGGCCCGGAACATTCAGTCTCTCCTGCCAGTACTGTCCACAGGGCGGAACCGCTTTATTTGCACTTTTGGCACTGGGCGGCGATATCGGCTGTGCAGCCGGTCCCGGCCTGGTAGGTGTCGTCTCCAATCTGGCTAATGACAGCTTAAAGAGCGGACTTCTGTTTGCCATGATATTCCCAATCGTGATGGTAATCGTAACCGGAATGCTGCGTAAAATAAAAAAACCAGCTGTTGTACAATAACTAAATATCTGTTGGGGCAATGTGAAAAGGCCATAAAGGAAGATTGAGCAGCCCCCCATAAGTTAGACCTAAAAATCTAACAATTGGGAGGTCGGCTCAATCCTTTATGGCCTTTTATAATATTATATATAAATCATTTTCATTGGCTATAGGGCAATTCTTTTTCTGCTTTTAGAACCTTACAATTTTTCTTATAGAAGGCAATTCCATAACAGATCAGGCTCGTGTATCCATCCTTAGTCAACTCTTCTCCATAGTGCATTCTGGAGATTTGATCAAGGGCTGCAGCAGCACATTTTTCCATATTCATAAAGCAATCCGCAACTTTCAATTCCAAAATAATGACTGGCTTCTCAACATCTAAACTGCGAATTTTTATATCGTAGCGTCCATCTCCGGATTCTCTGTTGGAGTCTACTATAAAATCATTCAGTCTTCTCAGCACTCCAATTAAGAAGCCATGATAGAATAATTCTGCATTATCATAAAAACTAATACTTTCCCGCAATAGAATCGTGATTTGCTTTTCCAGAATCTCATGATCTCCTGCCAGTAAAGCCGAATATAAATTCGAGAGGTCTTTCTCCTCTACCTTATTTTCAAACCACTCTAAAATTTTAGATTTGTATACCGTTTTTACTTCTGTATTTGGAATCGCCATGGTTAAATACCGTTCGTCCCCAAGCATCTGCTCATTTACCTTTTTCAGATATCCAGTAAAAAATAGAAAGTTCCACAGATTATCTTGAGACTTATTGATATCCTCGTAGGTACTGTCTTCGTGTATCAATTTTATAATACTGCCGCCATCTATTAATTCTTCAATTTCCTGTTTAGCATTCATATCTGCTTTTTCAATCAGCATTTTCACGATGCTGTTTGAACTGGTATTCGACCAATATGGCTGAGGCAGAGCATCTTTATCTGCTCTGTAACGATCCGTATAGTTTAAAACACTCCAGGGATTAAAAACATCGGTAAAACCAAATCTATATCCATCATACCATTTTTTTATCGTAGCCATCTGCCGGGAGCATCTATAATACTCCAACATCTGTGCAACTTCATATTCTGTAAATCCGAAATGTTCTGAATATCTGTTGTCCGTAATGGATAGTATCTTCAAATTATTTAATCCTGTAAATATACTTTCTTTTGATATCCGAAGGCAGCCAGTGACTACCGCAAACTCCAAAGATAAATTCGTTTTCAATGCTGATTCAAACAAGGAGCGTATAAATTCAATCATTTCCTGATAAAATCCACAGAAATATGCATTTTCTAAAGGAACATCATATTCATCAATTAATATTATTACCTTTTCTTCATAAACTTTAAACAGACAGTCCGATAAAAATTTTAATGCCTTTGCAAATTGAACAGGAGTTGCTTCATTATTTTGGATTTCTTTAAATCTCTTTTTTTCATTTTCCAGGATTTTTGAACTTTCAACTACATCATTATGTCGATTATATTCTCCTATTATTTCATCCTTAATGCTTTCCACCGCCATATCAAACGAAGGTTGTTTCCCGCTTTTAAGCGATAAACTGATAACTGGATATTTTCCCATGCAGGATGTATATTTGTTTCCTTCATTCATAATAGCCAAGCCATGAAACAATTCATACGAAGGCTCTGGTGTCTTTTCAAAAAAATATCTCAGCATACTTAAGTTTAAAGTTTTACCAAATCTTCTTGGTCGTGAAAAGAGGTTAACCATCCCTTTATAATCTAATAATTCTTTTATAAACAGGCTTTTGTCCACATAATAGTAATCATTCAATATCAGGCTTTTAAAGTCATCAATTCCGATAGGCAATGGTTTATAATCCATGAATTTTACCTCCCTAAACATCCTATTTCACTTATTATACCCCAGATATTGAACAATCACAAATGGTTTCTATTTTAGCGGTCGTGTCCATCCATAACGGGAGTTTGACAGTTGGACTAACTAAAAATCTATCGCAGGTCGCATAAAACCTG
>NZ_JAWYAJ010000036.1:5934-14192 GCF_034124845.1 Robinsoniella sp. | reverse complement strand
CTTTTCCCAAGAAAAAATCCAATAATCAATCCGATTGGGATACCGATGATGGATAACCAGACTGCCTGCCGGTTCACCATCTGTCTGATCTGTCTTTTTGAAGATCCAACCGTGCGCAAAAGCCCGTAATACCTGATATCCTGAGCTACCGAAATATCAAAAATATTGTAGATCAATAAATAGCCGCAAACGATAAACAGGACTGCAAAGCCTGCGATTCCAAATACCAGATTTGTATTCAAAGGGGGATTCGTCATTTGATTTACGGCACTTAAAATATAATTGGAGGCTTCTCTGTCCTCCGGTTCTCCCCCCACCGACCGGATAAATGAATTTAGCTGATCCTGTATTTTAAATTTATTTTTTAAAACAATATCTGAAAAATAAGTCCCCGCCATTTCCAGATCCTGGCGGTAAGTATATGGAAATAACGCTTCATTTTCCTTCATAAATGCTTCCGAAACAATCATCATACTGACGGGCATGCCCCCAGCTTCCCACCAGCCGGATACAATCATATCAAAATGATATGTTTTTCCCCGCAGTTGAAATTCTATCGGAATCTTGGCACCTACCTCCGGTGTAATCCCCAGATCTTCCATTGCCTTATCGGTTGTTGCAATTTCATTAGCCGCCTGGGGTGCTTTGCCGTGGGCAGGTACACTAAAAGTCAGCTCCTGTTCTGCAGCGTCCATATAGTCCAGTTCCACATTGTGGTGATTGGTATTTGTCAGAAAGCCGATTGGACGCCTCTCTCCCACAATTACAGCCATATCACTTTCCTTTAACTTCTGAAACTGTTCCGCAGTCATGTAACGCAGGTCTGCATCCGCCTTACTTCCCTTTTGTTTCTGGCTGGTCAGAGTCAATGACTGGGACGCACCAATTCCTATTGTAATGATAGATGTGAACAAAAGTGCGGTAAGAGCAATCGCTGTCACTGCTGCAATATTTCTTAGTTTATTTTTGAAAAAACTACGTTTTGCCAGCTTTCCTACTATCTTTTTATTATTATTTTCCAGCATCTGTTTCCCCTCCTAATTGGCAATCCTTCCGTCTTCAATCCTTATAATCCGGTCCGCAAGCTGCGCTATTTCATTGTTGTGGGTTATCATAACGATCGTCTGATGAAATCTTTCGCTTGTCATTTTCAGTAATCCCAGTACATCTGCACTGGTTTTGCTGTCCAGATTGCCGGTAGGTTCATCGGCAAGAATAATAGCCGGTTTTGTAATCAATGCCCGTGCGATTGCCACACGCTGCTGCTGCCCTCCGGATAGATTATTGGGCATGTTAGAAAGTTTATCCTCTAAGGTGAGCATTCCCGCCACATCCTGCAGAAAATCTTTATCAATCGTTCCTCCATCCAGTTCCACCGGAAGAACAATATTCTCGTATGCATTTAAGATCGGTACCAGATTATAATTCTGAAAAATGAATCCGATATTCCGGCGTCTGAAAATGGTCAGCTGTTCATCATTCATTTTTGCAATTTCCTTATCTCTGATCCGGACACTTCCCGATGTGGGTATATCCAGACCTCCCATCATATTGAGCAGTGTGGATTTGCCGCTTCCCGAAGTCCCCACAACCGCCACAAACTCTCCCTGTCCGATCGATATATTTACACCATCCAACGCTTTTGTGATATTTGGATTCATCCCATAATATTTTTTTAAATCTCTGGTTTCTAATATATTACTCATATATTTTTTCCCCTTTCTTTTTATAACACTATCTTATCATCCAATTATCTCAAACTTATCTCAATGGGTAATTATCTCAAAACTGTGATAATCTGCTACTAGTGATACAGCGAACACTTTATATGTGCCCTAATATTACGCATTATATTTGGGTTTAGTTGATAAAAGACGCTTTGTAAATGATAGGTAGTGCAGCGCTTTTTGGCGGCACGCGGGACTGAACCGAGAAATGCATCCTCACACAACCCATCACAAAAAGCATAAGGCCAGACCGCTGTCCCTATGCTTCCTATAAACCACTTTTAATTAGGAAGAAAAATCATAAATTCCGCCCCTTCCCCGGGCTGGGATCTCACTTCTACATAACCTCCCTGCAAAGTTATGATCTCCCTTGTAAGATATAAACCAATGCCTACTCCCTCCTGGTCATGTACTTCTTTTTCCCGGTAGAAACGTTTAAAAATGGATGCCTGGTTTATTTCCGGTATTCCTCTTCCGGTATCCCGTATTCTGATCCTGGAGTATAATTCCATGGGTTCTGCTGAAACAGTAATTCTACCGCCACAGGGTGTATATTTAACCGCATTGTCCAGAATATTAGAAACCGCTTCCGCCGTCCATTTTACATCGTGGCTAAGGAACAGATCTTCCGGACAGGTAACCGATATATTGATCTGCTTCTCCTCAGCCTTTGGAAAAATACTATTCAATGACAAGCCAAGGGTTTCATATACAGAGGCTCTTTTTTTCTGCATCTCGAATATTCCGGTCTCCAGCCTGGACATCTTAATCATCGCCTGAATGAGAAAATCCAGTTTATTTACCTGAACTGTAATGGATTGCAGAAATTCCTTCTGCTTCTCCCTGTCCACATTCCGGTCCTGCAGAATGCCTGCATACAATTTTATATTTGCAACCGGTGTCTTGGTCTGGTGGGAGATATCCGATACCAGACTCTGAATTGCCATCTTTTCTTCCAGGCTCTTTTGATTATGGCGCTGTAAAATCTCATATAGTTTTCTCAGCTTCGACTGCAGCTTTGACAGAAGTGTCTCGCTGATTTCATCAAACGCGATATTCTCCTTTTCATCCAGCATCTCATCCAGGCAGGCACTCATTGAATCTGCAAAACCCGTTATCTGCCTGCGCATTACTGCAATTACCCCAGCACTAATACCTAAAAACCCAAGTCCAAATCCGATTAAAAGCAGACGCATCAGCATATGATCTGTTACATGCCATACCATCAAGCTGAAAATTGCCAGCATCACAACGGCTGCAATGGTGAAGATTTTATAGAGCCACACTGTCTGAAACTTAGCACCCATGATTCTCACCTGCCCATTGATACCCCATACCATAAATGGTTTTAATATATTTATGGATATCATCTTCAATTTTCGATCGAAGACGGTTAACATTTACTGCAAGCGCATGTTTGTCCACAAAATTCCCATCATTGTCATACAGATGATCTAACATCACCTGATGGGTTAACAGCTGACCCGGATGGGTCGTAAAAAGTTTCAGCATTTTATATTCAGTAGGTGTCAGCGCCAGCTCCTGATTCATGATTCTGGCTTCCGTTTTATCAAAATTGATGTGCAAATAGGAATCCCGGTACTGGTTGGTATTTTCTAATTTTGAACATCGCTTTAAAACCGCCGCAACTCTCCTGCGAAGCAGCACCATACTGAACGGCTTTGTGATATAGTCATCTGCCCCAAGGTCAAAACCCCGGACAGCGTCGCTTTCCATATCACAGGCAGTGAGGAAAATCACCGGCATGTCCCTGGTTTTTTTCAACTCCTGTATAAAATGAAACCCATCGCCATCCGGCAGGTTTACATCCAGGATGATCAGGTCAAATGTTTGGTCTTTCAGAATATTCCGGCCTTCCTCCAGGGAAAAAGCGGATTGCATTTGGTAATTCTCTGCTTCCAGATCAAAGCTTAAACCTGTATTTAATGCTTCATCATCTTCAATTATCAGTATACTGCTCATCTTGCTCCCCTTTGAATAATTTTCCGTCCTCTTCCTGTATCTTATAAAATACCGGACGTTCCTTAAGCGTTTCATTGGGCGAATGAAGGGATAACATCAGCGCACCCTCTTTAGTTTTAAAAAGCATCCCGTGTCCGCCGTCTTTTTTAAACAGCAATTGGGGTTCCTGCTCCCACTTCCCCGTAATATCCCCATTCCCGCTTTTGGCAATTGCCTCCGTATAACCTTCTTCTCCAAAGCTCGACCACAGCATAAGCAGGGTTCCGTCTTGGCAGCGATACATAAAAGGTCCGTCTGTACAGTAACACTCCACGTCCTTTCCAAGCCTATCTGTTTCCAGCTTCTTAATCCATGGTGCCTCTGATGCACGAAATAATACCTTAGGTTAACCAACGGGTGTTTTTAAATCCGGGGACAACATAATTGCGCAGACTTCTCCATCCCCGATCTGTACCCATTCATGACAGAAAACAAGATACGGAACCTGACTGGAATCAATATATAACGTGCCATCCAGACATTCCCACGCTTTGGGGGTAACCGGAGATTCACTGTGAACCTGGAACGGTCCCAGAGGATGGTCGGCTTTCAGAATCTGAGTTCCCCTGCAGACACCATCTGCTTTGAAGGATGCAAAGATATAGTATTTTCCCTGATATCTATGGCACTCCGGTGCCCAATAGTTCTGATCTGCCCAAAACCCCTCCGGTTTATGAAATACTTCCACTGGTCCTGTCCACTCTTGCAGATCCCTGCTGTAATAACAGTCCAGTCCGTCGTCATTGCCCCAGCAGCGGGAACCTCTGGTGCCATACATATAATAAGTATCTTTGTCTAACAAAATAAAAGGATCCCGAATATTAATTTCATTAATCTGCATATCAATTTTCCTCCATATATTCAAACAGATTCGAATGCGTGTTTGAAACTGCATTCTGACCGCTTTGCTTCACACTTTGTGGGATGCTGCCCACACATATGCTTTTTATTTTAGCACCCGCAAATACATTATTCCAGAACTTTTTATACAGAATATCAAAATTTAATTAATACTGATATAGTGATTCTTGACATCTGTTCTCACATCTTCCTATAATAACATAAAGGCGGTGATAAAATGATTCATAAATCAGTAATCAGCGATTACAGAGATACCAGGCGCATACTGTTAAAAGCAGATGATTATATATATGTACTCCCTGACAAAGCATTAAAACCTTATATTTCCAATTATACCCTGACTTTTCCCAGAGAAAACCTGATGGCTGACCAATACACAGTAATTCCCCATGGCAGTTCCACGATAGTTTTTCACTTTGACGGCAATCAAATACACAGTGATCTATTTGGATCTGCAACAAAAGCAAACGCCGTGGGAGAGCAGGCAAATAACTCCGTCTGGATACTGATTATCGAGTTTCAGCCCTGGGGATTATATCCATTTATCAAAGAAAATCAGTCCGAATTGGCTGACAAAACATACTCTCTGGACTTATTAAATAAACATTTGCAGAATCTAGTATTAGAAATTATCGAAAAATCCTGGAATATTGATTTCCTTTTTACGGAGCTAGACAAACTCTTTCTTCATTATCTGAATAAAAATGAGAAAAGAATGAGATATCAGGAAAACCTTGCAGTAAAAATTGGTGCTCATCACATCATACGGGAGAATGGATTAATTTCCTCCAAAGACCTTGCCAATTATGCCCATTACAGTGAACGTCACCTGAACCGTATTTTCAAACAATACATCGGAACCGGTACGAAAACCTTTGCCCGGATAGTAAGAACAAATAGAGCCGTTCAATTGTTCCAAAATCCTTACCACCCTTCCACTATTTCTCATGTGGCTGATCAAATGGGGTTTTATGACCATTCCCACTTTACCCGGGACTTTAAATCTATCTGCGGCGTAACACCTGCTCAATATCTGGAAAACATGTCCGATTTTTACAACGAAATATCTAAGTATTAATTGTATAATGTACCATACGAAGGAGGTGAAACGAAATGAAATATGGTGGAACGCTTATAGCGGTTAAGGATATGGAAAAATCAAGATATTTTTATGAAACCATAATGGAACAAAAAGTTACGATGGATTTAGGTGCTCATGTATCATTTGAAGGCGGTTTATCTTTACAGAGCAATTATGGTGAATTAGTAGGTACCGAACTGGTGCCCCTTTGTAAAGAAAACAATTTTCAATTGTACTTCGAAACGGATGATCTTGAAAAATGGTATGATAAAATCAAACAACTATCGGAAATCGAGTTTTTGCATGGCATAAAAGAATATCCATGGGGGCAGAGAGTCATGCGGTTTTATGATTGTGAACAGCATATTGTGGAAGCTGCTGAAAGTATGGAAAGTGTTGTGAAGCGCTATCTGGCACTTGGATGGCCTGTTGGGCAAATCACAGAGAAGACCATGCTTCCTGAGGCTTTTATTGCTCAGTTTTTATAGAAAGTCGCATTCTTCTATTTTACACGAACTGCCGGATTCTTTCTAGACCCGGCAGTTATTTTTATGTAAAAAGAAGCTGCGCACCAATCACATTCCGTACGTCAGCTCCACTTTACTTAAATTTCTCTTACTGAAATCTCTCTTACTTCCATGTCTTCCAGACATCCGGCTGAAATCCCACTGTGGCAGATGATCCATTTCTCACAATCGGTGTCTTTAAAATCTGCTGATTCTCCAGTACCTTTTCTGCCTTATCTTCCTCAGCAATGTACCGGACCAGTGCCAGTGTATCCTTGTCCCTGCACTTTTCATCCAGCATATTGTCAAGCCCGCCCACTGCCTGCTTTACCTTTGTGAATTCTCCTTTGCTCATCCCTTTTTCTTTCAGATCAATAAACTGAAAAGAAACGCCCCGTTCTTTGAAATACCGCTGTGCCTTTTTCGTATCAAAACATTTCTTAGTTCCAAATATTTGTATATTCATTTTACTTATCCCTTTCAACAATATCCTGTACTCTGCCAACGATTCCGCCTTCCAGCATCACTTTAATGCCTCTTGGATGATTCTGTGAATTTGTCAAGATGCGCTGCACCACGCCTTCCGTAAGTTTTCCGCTTCGCTGATCCTGTTTCTGCACAACCATAACAGCCTCACCAATTTTTATATTCTTTCTTACAATAACTCCAACCGGAATGAAGTAAATGCACTAAAATCCCACTCAATATCACTCCTCCAAATACGTCTCCCTATATGCTTTACGTACCGCTTCCGGCACAAGGCTTCCCCCTGTTGCCCAGGCGATATGCACTGCCTGCTTCATCTTGCCGCACAGATGATTCTCTGTAAGATATTTTTTCGTCTCCGGATACTGATTCAGATGAATAGGTCCGGCAAATGCCGCGCAGGCACTTGGCTCCAAAAATATCCCCTCCTGGTCTAATAAACCACGCATATATTCATATAAATTTCCATCCCGGATTGTAAAGATGCCGCTTAACAAAGGTGCCATGATGCCGCCCACAAAGCCGGATGGCCGCCCTACAGCCAGCCCGTCTGCATGAGTCTGCCCGGATAAGCCCATATCCTGTACGCAGATGTTCTGATGCAGTCCCGTTGCCATTCCCACAAGCATACACGGCGCTTTTGCAGGTTCCGCAAAAAAGCAGTGGACACTGTCATGGAATAACTGTTTTAATCCAAAGCTGACGCCGCCCGGGGCACCACCGACTCCGCAGGGAATGTACACAAACAGCGGATGGTCGGCATCTACATTAATTCCCTGGTCTTTTAGCTGCCCCAAGAGCCTCTTTGCCGCAACTGCATAGCCCAGGAATAAATTCCGGGAATTTTCATCGTCTACAAAATAACTTTTCGGATTCTCATCCGATAGTTTTCTGCCATTTAATACGGCTTCACTATAGTCAGATTCATATTCCACAACCCTGACCCCATGGCTTCTCAGCAGATCTTTTTTCCACTGCTTTGCGTCAGCCGACATATGTACAATAACATCATAACCAATTGCCGCACTCATGATGCCTATGCTCATACCCAGATTACCGGTAGAGCCAACCTGTATGGTATACCCACGAAAAAAAGAACGGTTTTTTTCCGATGCCAGGACTTCATAGGAATCCTGTAAGGAAAGCAATCCATGTTTAAGCGCCAGGTCCTCCGTATGCTTAAGGACTTCATAGATTCCCCCTCTTGCCTTTATGGAACCTGCAATTGCAAGATGGCTGTCCTGTTTTAATAACAGCTTTCCCATAAGGGCGCTCTGGTATTTTTCATTGATATATTCCTGCATTTTAGGAATGGGAGTCAGTACGGATTCAATGATTCCTCCCTGGGCTCTTGTCTCCGGAAAACATTCTGCGATAAAGGGAGCAAAACGATTCAGGCGTTCCTCCGCCTCGTCAATGTCCTTCATAGAAAGTTCTAAGTCTTTCCCCGCAAGATGAAATGGAAGCAAGTCAGGATTTATCCAGACAGTTTCCTTTTCTTCGATTACAGAATCCAGCACCGGAGTATTGCTGATCAGATCAGCCGTTTTATATGTTTTCAAATTCTATTTACCT
>NZ_JAWYAJ010000036.1:0-5924 GCF_034124845.1 Robinsoniella sp. | reverse complement strand
CCTCTTCTTTTTTCTTCCATTTTTATACACAATAATACCGAATTTTAGATCAAACATTTTTTGCAATTTTGATAATTCTATTATCTCATAAATCTGCAAAAATAAAAGAACAAATATTGATGAACTATTTACTGATTATAATCAAATCCTGTCATTTTTCCAACATTGTTCGTCAAAATCCCCGTTTATTTTCATTTACAGCAAATTAGTCTACTAAAAATAGCTAATTTAACAACACAAAAGTAAGGTTTCCGTTTAACATAAATTTATCAATACTTATGGAGGTAAATAAAATGCTGGTAAATATGAACGATGTACTGATACCCGCCAAAAAAGGAAAGTATGCCATTGGTTTATTTAATGCCGTGAACCTGGAACTGGCAAGAGGAATTATCGCCGCTGCGGAAAGTACCGGTTCTCCTGTGATTATGGGAACTGCAGAAGTACTCTTCCCTTATGGTCCCCTGGAAGAATTATCTTATTATCTGATTCCCATGGCGAAGAAAGCAAATGTTCCCATTGTAATCCATCTGGATCACGGTTTAAAAAAAGAAACCTGCATCAAAGCACTGGAACTTGGCTTTAGTTCCATCATGTATGACTGTTCTACCGACACCTATGACGAGAACGTGCGAAAAGTCAGAGAGATGGCGGAAATTGCACATTCCTACGGGGCGACTATCGAAGGGGAGTTAGGGCATGTGGGGGATAATGAAGGTTCTTTTGAAGGTGATTCCCACACAAATGACCCTTCCAGATTTTATACAGATCCTGCCCAGGCAAAAGATTTTGTTGAAAAAACCGGTGTGGACGCGCTGGCAATTGCAGTTGGTACTGCCCATGGAGCCTACAAGCTTCCTCCAAAACTGGATTTTGAGCGTATCCGCACCATCGCTAACACCATATCGGTTCCTCTGGTACTTCATGGCGGTTCCGGTCTGACGGATCAGGATTTTAAAATGGCTATCCGGGAAGGGATCAGTAAGGTAAACATTTTTACGGATATTAATGTGGCAGCCGTGGAGGCAGCTTTTCGGGACTTCCAGTCCATGAATAAAGGCATTATAGATCTAATTCCGGCAGCGGTAGAAGCTACCAAACAGGAAGTAATAAAGAAAATTGAACTCTTTGGTTCCAATGGAAAAGGGCGGAATATCGATCTGGCAAAAGAGCTTGAAATGAATCCCGCATTTTTAGAACGGATCGTAAAAGAAGTATTACAGAAACTGCATTAAGCAGAACAGGAGGTAAATTATGGCTGAAGAAAAAGCAAGTGTTGTGGTGGCAGGACATATTTGTCTTGATATTACACCGGACTTTCCCAACATTAAAATTAATAAAGTAGATGATATGCTGGTTCCGGGACGGCTGATTCAAATGGGAGCAGTCGATGTACATATTGGCGGATGCGTATCCAACACCGGTCTGGCACTGAAAATTCTGGGGGCAAACGTAAGCCTCATGGGTAAGATCGGAAATGATGATTTTGGCAGTATCGTATCCGACCAGATCAATTCCCACAATGCCATTAACAGCATGAGTATATCGGAAGAAGAAGATACTTCTTATTCTGTTGTAATCGCACCAAGAGGCATTGACCGGATTTTCCTGCACCATTCCGGTGCAAATAATTATTTTTATGAGCAGGATCTGGATTTTGACATCATCAAAGACGCCCGCCTCTTCCATCTGGGCTATCCTCCTCTGATGAAAAGTATGTATGCAGACGGCGGAAGTGAATTGCTGAAAATCCTGCAGAGGGTAAAATCTCTGGGCGTTGCCACTTCTCTGGATATGGCAGCCGTTGACGAAAATGACGAAGCCGGCAAGGTGGATTGGGAAGCAATTCTGGAAAAAGTTCTGCCTTATGTAGACTTTTTTGTTCCAAGCATCGAAGAACTGGCTTATATGATTGACCGCCCCAGATACCGGGAATGGATTGCCAGAGCAGCCGGCAGGGATGTAACCAGTATCCTGTCGGTAGAGGAAGATATCGTTCCCCTTGCGGAAAAGCTCCTTGCAATGGGCTGTAAAATTGTATTGTTAAAATGCGGCGTTCCGGGTCTGTTCCTGGCATCTTCTGATCGTGAAACCCTGGAGAAAATCGGGGAACGCCTGGAATTTGATGCCGGGAGCTGGACGGGCATCAGGCATTTTGAACCAAGCTTTAAACCGGATAAAGTTCTCTCCGGTACCGGAGCCGGAGATACCAGTATCGCAGCTTTTCTGTATGCGATCTTAAATAACTACAGCTGGGCAGACTGTATGAAATATGCTACGGCTACGGGTGCATCCTGTGTCACGGCATATGATTCCCTAAGCGGTCTGAAAAGTTTCGAAGAACTGAAGAAAAAGATGGATCAGGGATGGGAAAAAGTATAGAGATTGGGCGGCTGTTTTTACAGCCGCTTTTCTAATATGCGCAGGCTCTCTGCATCTCCAAGAAACATCTGGGCAGTTGCAGCTTCCCGTTCCTCTGTTTCCTGATAATGATTCCCTGCCTGCCCCGTATTTAGGAATTCCTATTTAGTCATGCCTGTTTTTTTCACAAAGATCTGGCTTAAATAGCGGTAATCGGAAAACCCGCAGGTGACACAGATGTCGGTCAGGCTCAAGTCCGTCTGTGCAATCAGATATCTGGCCTTCTCAAAACGCAGCAGGGTAACATATTCCTGAAAGGACATATTAAAACTGTCTTTGAAAAAATGCGACAGATAGGACAGGGAAAGACCTTCCGATTCTACCAAATCCGAAAGCAGTATCTTAGAGGTATAATTCTCATCTATAAACTTAGTGATCCGGGACAGCCTCTCCAAATGGGCATTCCTGGAGCGTCTCTCCAATTCCGTAATCCGGTGGTACGGGCAGTAATATAACAGCCTGTAAAAAATATCACAGAGCAGAGACATACATTTAAACTCATAATTGGCATTTCGCAAAAAGTACAGGTAGGCACATTCCTGGATTTCTCTTTGTACCATGAATTTTATTTTCTGGGAAAAATATTTTCCAATATCTACAGAATCAAATTCCAGATTGTATATATCCGGAAAAAACCGGGAACAAAATCCTGAGGAAATCTGCAGTGACAGGATAACCGTGCTGCCTTTTGCCGTATGCAGCTCATGAGGCCGCTTTGGATTAAAGAGAAATACGGAACCATCTGAAAATAAATAGGTCTGTTTATTGCAAAAAACCTCCACCATTCCAGAGAGGACCATACAAATCTCAAACTCTTTATGAAAATGAGGCTTTCTGTGGGAAAGCTCCACGATAAATATTTTAATATCATTTAGAAAATTATGTTCTACAAATTCGTATTCATTATTCATATGCCACCTCCGTCTATCTACAGTATACCTGAATGTCCTGTGTATGAAAAGCAGAAAAAGCAAATTAGTCATATAAATTCAACATATAAATGAAAGTTAAATATTCTAATTTCAGTATAATGGAATTATCAAACATGATAGCAGGCAAAGAAACGCCTTACACCAGTTTCGGCGAATTTATGCCGAGATTCACTACTACTTCATCCTGCCAGAAATGTTTCAAGCCGTATGAAGTACTAACACATAAGGAGGATATAAGATGTCAAGATTTAAATTTTCCGTAGGACCCTGGAACGTACATACCGGAGCAGATTCCTATGGCCCGGCAACCAGAAAGGATATTCCTTTTGAAGAAAAGGTAAAGAAATTTTCAGAAATGGGCTTCTCTGCAATCCAGTTCCACGATGACGATGCAGTGCCAAACCTAAATGAATTAACCGAAGAAGAGATAAAGGAAGAAGCCAGAAAATTGAAAAAGCTGCTGGACAAATACAATATGGCTGCTGAATTTGTGGCACCCAGACTCTGGATGGATCCCCATACTATTGACGGCGGATTCATGTCCACTTCCAAAGAAGACAGGGATTTCGCTATGTGGAGAGCAAAAAGGTCTATTGATATCGCCAATGAACTGGGCACCGATATGCTGGTGATCTGGCTGGCACGGGAAGGTACCCTCTGTGCCGAATCCAAAAGCCCGGTGTGGGCAACCAGGCAGTTAATCGAAGCCATCAACGAAATGCTGCGCTACGATTCCAACATCCGTGTAGTAATTGAACCCAAGCCAAACGAGCCGATTGACCGGAGTATCTGCGGCACCATGGGTCATGTAATGGCAATCTCCGCAGCAACAATTGACCCTTCCAGAGTTGGAGGCAACCTGGAAAGTGCCCATGCAATTTTAGCCGGCCTTGACCCTTCCCACGAAATTGGCTTTGCACTGGCAATGAATAAATTATGGACCGTACATCTAAATGACCAGAACGGCATTAAATTTGACCAGGATAAATCCTTTGGCGTGGAAAATCTCCGCCAGGCATTTAACCAGATAAAAGTTCTGATGGAAAATAATTACGGTTCCAACGGGGAATATGTGGGGCTGGATGTAAAGGCCATGAGAACCACGACAGACGAAGACAGCTACAAACACTTGGAAAACAGCTTGAAAATTGTACAGGCGCTGGAAGACAAAGCAGCCCGCTTCGATTACGGCTTCCAGAAAAAGTGCGTGGAAAACAGAGACTTTGAAGGGCTGGAAATGTATGTTATGAATCTTCTTATGGGGATTGAATAATGTAACAGATGGTTTGAATCGCGTAACTTGAGTGATTGAATCGCGTAACTTGAGTGATTGAATCGTGTAACTTGAGTGATTGAATCGCGTAACTTGAGTGATTGAATCGCGTAACTTGAGTGATTGAATCGTGTAACAGGGGGTATTTCAGCCCCCTGTTAAATCTGTCTCACCACTATTTCTGGCAGCAGCTTTAGAATATCATCTTCCTCTGCCAGGTCATCTGCAAAAGCAGTGGCACTTCCCGCAGCAGCCGCATATTTAAGCGCCTGAAGAACAGAAGCGTCATATCCTTTCAGGAATCCTGCAACCATGGAATCACCGGCTCCCACTGAATTTTTCACGGTTCCGGCTGGTGCCTGTACCCTATATACGCTGCCATCCTCATCACCGAATATGGCACCTTCTCCCGCCCTGGAAACCAGTACATTCCTGGCACCCATCTTCTGGATCTCTCTGATACAGCGGATGATTTCTGCCTCATTTGTACAGGAAATACCGAACACGCCGCCTAACTCGTAATGGTTCGGCTTGATCAAAAACGGATGGTACGGCAGTGTTTTAACCAGCAGTTCCCGCTCCGCGTCTACTACAACTTTTACCTCCCTGTCCGCCAGCTGTTCCATAATTTTCTGATAAGCATCGGAAGACAGGCAGGAGGGAATACTCCCTGCGAGAACGAGCGTATCATTCCCGTTCAAAACGGAGATTTTATTCAGCAGCTCACGGAATTCATCCTCTGTAATATCCGGTCCGTTACTGTTAAGATCCGTTTCTTTTTCTCCTTTTACTTTCACATTAATTCTGGAATTGCCCTGGGACAAAGTCACAAATTCTGTATGTATTCCCTGGCTTTCCAACTGTCTGACGATTTCCTTTCCGGTAAAACCCGCCTGGAATCCCATCGCCACACTTTCTTTTCCCAGGTGCCGGAGCACAATGGAGACATTAATTCCCTTTCCACCGCAAAACAGGTATTCAGAGCTGCTCCTGTTGATTTCTCCTGCATTCATATTCTGGATATGCATTATATAATCCAATGCGGGATTAAAAGTCACTGTGTAAATCATACCATCTCACTCCTTCTACAGGCGCCTCAAACATCTACCTGGGCCCCCAGCCATTCCTTCGTTTATTCATCCAGGTCATCGTCTATAATAAGCCCGTCCAGTTGTCTCCACTCAGCTTATTCATATTTGCCCCGAATTCCGGATTCACAGCCAGATTTTGTATAATCTCTATTATTATACTGGAAAACAAATATACTTTCAACTTCCAATTCCATGTTCGGTCTGATC
>NZ_JAWYAJ010000035.1:0-9143 GCF_034124845.1 Robinsoniella sp. | reverse complement strand
CCGCCCAGCCCCAGTTCTGCCAGCACCAGTTCAGCCAGTACCTTCTCTTCCTTGCCGGGAAGGGAAAAATACTTCAGATACGGGGTAACTCCTAACAGTACATAGTCGAATACCTCGTCCTCTTCCTGTCTGCGGGGATTTTGGGGCATATAAGCCATCTTTTTGCTTTTTTCCAGCACCGTATGATCTCCCAGTGCTTTGTCATCATAATATACTCCACCGCTATGGGGCTTGTGAAGTCCCATGAGCAGACGCAGTAAGGTCGTTTTCCCACACCCATTGGGACCAATCACCATAACCAGTTCTTTTTTGGGAAGCGCAAAACATATCTCCTGCAATATTACTTTTTTTCCGATTAAAACCGATGCATTTTCTACACTAATTTTCATGTCTGTTTTTCCCTCTGCATAAGAATATTACCAACACTGCTGCCCCAAAGAACGAGGTAAAAATACTGATTGGTATCTCCGACTGTGCCAGACTCCTGGAACAGATATCAGCAAGCAGCAGGAGGATACTTCCCAATAAAATACTCTGGAAAAAATTCTTAACATAATCATCACCGTTAAACATGCGGATCAAATGCGGGGCTATCAATCCAATCCAAGATACTACCCCCGCTTCACTTACCACAACCGCTACCAGTATTGTAGCACAAATCAAAGAAATATTCCTTACAAAATGCGGCGAAATCCCCAAACTGTCCGCTTCTTCATCACCTAATATCAAAACCTTCATTTTCCAGCGGAACAAAAACAGTAAAAGTCCTGCTCCAGCCATAAACGGCAGCACACGTATCGTGGAATCCCATCCGGCATTTTGAAAACTGCCCATCAGCCAGTATTCGATAGCCGCCAGTTCCCGGTTAGGGTCTGCGGTATACTTCAGGAAAATAATCACAGAATCCGCTAAGGAACCTACAATAATGCCTGCAATAATCATCAGATATCTTTTATTTCCCCTCATCCAGGAAACAAGCAGCATAGCCAGCGCCACGGTACCCATTCCAAATACAAAAGTCAATCCCTGGGCAGCCAGAACCGACTGTCCCAGAAACAGGATTCCCAGAATTCCTCCCACAGAACACCCGCTGCTCACACCCAGAACATCCGGAGACACTAAAGGATTCTGGAAGACTGCCTGATATACCGTGCCTGCCAGCGCCAAAGCTCCTCCGGATAAAACCACAAAAAAGGTCCTGGGCAGACGAATCTGATAAAATAGTTTCCGGTCCATAACATTTCCTCCCTGCCCGGTTATAATAGCAAAGATATCCGTCAGGGATAACTCGTATCTTCCCACGCAGCAGGACAAAAGTATGACACAAACTAATATGATCGTCAAAATCCAAAACCTTTTTCTCGTATTCATAAAACTCCTTTATAACGATGCTCTTACAATCACAACCCCAGATCAGATGCCTCAACCTGAATGTCGAAGAACTTCTGATAGAAATCCCGAGCTTCCTGAATATATGCCTCTTCTGAATACAAATCCGGATGAAGCATATGGGTCAGCCAGAGAATACCCAACACTGAAGAAGGGGTGGGGTAATCCCAGGGTTCTATGTTAGACGGGAACATTTTAACATTGCCATCTTTCACAGCCTGAACTTCCGATAATTTCCCGTCCGATGTAATATCCGTAAGACTATACTCGGCATAACTCACTGCAAAGATATACTGGGGATTCCATTCTAACAGCTGTTCCGGAGATACTTCTGCCCAATACCCATCTTCCAGCCCCTGTGACACATTTGTGCCTCCAGCCATGGCAATCAGGTCATTCTGATACATTTTTGATGTGCAGGTACTTAAATAACTGCTTCCTGCCGCTAAGTAAACCGATGGTTTCTCTGTGAGATCCCTGGTCATTTCTGCCACTTCATCCATTTTCAGCTGATAATAAGCATTTAACTCGGATGCCTTCTCTGATACACCGGCAACTGCACCAAGCAGTACCACACAGTCCCGGTAGTTATCCAGGGTTTCCGGATCCACAACTAATACCGGGATATCCAGCTTTTCAAACTGCCCCACAGAGTCCTTTAACTTCTTTGGCAGAATGACCACATCCGGTTCTAAATGAGCAGTTTCCTCAATGTTGATCCCTTTTCCGGAACCAACAGCCGGAAGTTCTAATAATTCCGGTGCGGCTTTCTTATACAGTTCCCGGGTATCTGCCTTCATTTCAATTCCAACCAGATTATCCTCAAGTCCAAGAGCAATCGCTATGGCAGTAGATATATAATAGGAAGAAACTATTTTCTTAACAGGTGCCTTCAGGGTGACTTCTCTGCCAATCTGATCGGTTACGGTAATTTCCCCTTCTGCCTGAGTCATACCTTCTGAATCGGAAGCTGCCTGAGTTTGTGCACCCTCTGCTGTCTCCGACTGATTATTAACTTCAGTTTCATTCCCATTTTCTGTCTGTACAGCGGATTCTGTCTGGGCTGTTGTTGCTGCCTGGGTTTCGGTTTTCTGATCAGCCCCGGAACCACATCCGGTTAAGGAGCCCATTGCCAGCGCAGCCGCTAGTACGATACCGGTAATTTTATTCACAAAAGTATTTTTCATATGCCTGTCTCCATCCAGTTTTTCGAAACACAGCCTGTTAACGGATATGGTGACATCCGTACAAGCTGCTTTTTTAATAATCCTTAATTATCCGCAGCTTCCTTTTTTGATTTTGGAAGCACCAGATTCAATACCGTAGCAATTACAAAAGTCATGATGATACCATTTTGAGCAAAAATGTTACCAACCCATGCCGGCATCTGTGCCAATACTTCCGGTACATTTCCGATACCAACGCCAAGTCCAATTGCCATCGCGATGATTAAACCATTTCTGTCATCAATTTTTTCCCGAAGCAGTGACTGCAGTCCGCTTACCAGAATCATCGCAAACATAATGACTGCTGCTCCACCCAGTACGGACTGAGGCATTACAGAAAACAGTGCGCTGAGTTTCGGGCAGAAACCGCAAAGGATTAAAAATACTGCTCCGGTCATAATAACAAAACGGTTTACTACCTTCGTAACTGCAACGAGACCCACATTCTGGCTGAAGGAAGTATTTGGAAGCACTCCAAACAATGCTCCCAGGAAACTGCCGAAACCATCTGCAATAACACCGCCCTGAAGTTCTTCATGGGTAGGTTCTCTGTCCAGACCTCCGTTTGTAATACCGGAAATATCTCCCACAGTCTCAACCGTTGTGGCAATAAACATAATACCCATTGCAATAATTGCCTGAAGATTAAATTCCATCTTAACCGGCATAAAGGTTGGAAGGCTGAACCAGGCTGCATCCTGTACCTGGGCAAAATTAACCATTCCCAGACAGATTGCCAGTATGTAACCCACAATAATACCTATTAAAATGGATGCTGTGCTCAAAAAGCTTTTCTTAAACTGTTTCAGGACGATAATTACCAGAATAACTACGGTTCCAACCAGCAAATGCTGCCAGCTGCCAAAATCTTCGCTTCCGGCGCCTCCTCCAAAATATTTAATACCAACCGGCAGTAAGGACAATCCGATTGAAATAATTACAAGGCTGGTAACAACCGGTGGAAATAATTTCCGTAAAGGCTTTATAAAAAAGCCAAGAAGAATCTCAAATATACCACCCACAAGGGATGCCCCCATCAGTGCCCCGTATCCGAAGCTCGCTCCGACTGCTTTTGCCGTTCCGATAAATCCGGAGCTGGTTCCCATTACAATGGGGAGCTTACTTCCGACTTTCCAAATCGGATACAGCTGAATTAACGTTGCCACACCTGCAATGAACATCGCATTCTGAATGAGACTGGTCTTTAAGTCCAAAGCCATATCAAGCATACCGCATACAATGATCAAAGGGGAAATATTTCCCAGGAACATTGCCAGAACATGCTGGATTCCCAATGGAATTGCCTTACGCAGAGGAACCACTCCATTCAGTTCATAGATACTGCCGTTTTTCTTTTCCTTCATCTTTTCTCTCCTGTAACTTCTTTTTTCTCAAATCTGTACACCTTACAAAACTGTACTGTAGCATTCTAACATATTGTTACTTTTCTGACAACCGACACTTTAACAAAAAAAGATTTTTCCACATAAAAACAGATTTTTCTACAAGAAATGATTGTAATACCGTTTAGAATATTGTATGATTAAATAACATCAACCCAGTGGAGGAATTTTAGAAATGCAGTTATTAAAAGATCGAATATTAAAAGATGGTGTGGTCAAGCCCGGCCATGTATTAAAAGTGGACAGCTTTTTAAATCATCAGATGGACATCCAGTTAATTAATGAAATCGGAAAAGAGTTCCGAAGACGCTTTCCCAGCGATAAGATTACCAAGATCTTAACTATAGAAGCTTCCGGCATCGGCATTGCCTGTATTGCAGCACAATATTTTAACGTACCGGTTATTTTTGCAAAAAAAGCACAAAGCATTAATATTGATGGAGATGTATACCAGTCAAAGGTAGAATCATTTACCCATAAACGTACATATGATGTCATCTTGTCAAAACGGTTTTTAAATGCGGATGACCACGTACTGATCATTGATGACTTCCTGGCAAACGGATGTGCGCTGAGAGGATTGATTGAAATCGTCAAGCAGTCCGGTGCAACCATTGAGGGTGCGGGAATCGTCATTGAAAAAGGCTTCCAGGAAGGCGGCGCCATGATTCGGGAACAGGGTGTTCATCTGGAATCTCTTGCAATTGTAGAATCGATGACAGATGACGGATTAATGTTCCGTGGCTAACGCATATTTTAAAATTGCTTTCTGCAGCTGTACGTGGAAAGCAAGGTAATGGAGGGCATTTAGATGTTCAACGAAATTTGCATATATGAGGCAAAAATTGATAAGCAAGATGAAATTGAAGTTTTAATGAAAGATGTAGCCGAGTTTTACCTGTCACAGCCTGGGGTTATTGACGTAAAGTATATCAAGCGCACTCATCGGCAGGAAGACTTCAAAGCAGTCAAGGAAGGAAAACCACCGATTCGTTTGACAAAATGGGTTGGTAAAGTCACTTATATTTTGCACTGGACACTGGATGACGCAGAAGCTCATGCGCGCGTTTCAAAGCTGGGATTAGAGCAATTTTATAAACGGTGGAATCGTTGTCTCACAACAATGCCTAAAATTCTGTTAGGTGAGAACATTGTGTAATTCGCCAACTTTGAGCAGTTCTATAGTCTGGTAATCTTGGCAGTAAAAAATGGCAGTCCATAACGAAAATATGTTATGGACGCCATTTTTTATTGTATACGTTACTTCTTTCCTGATTGCTTTCGCTAAATCGTTACCAATAACTCTGCCCGGGCAACAGATACCTATGATCAGCCGGAAATTGACGGCAGATTACTCAGGTTATTATTTTCAGTATCATCCGGAAGGGATTTCAGATACTCGGAACCATTGCGGTGTGCGATTCCCACACCCCGGATTCCCCCTTCTTTCGCAAGGAATACTCCTTCTTCTTTGGAAACGGTTGAACCGTCTGATAATTGGTAACCGGTCACGCGTCCTCCATTTTTAACAAGCCCGATAATTGTTTGTGCATCACTTTGAGGATTGGGAATTTCATCTAAGGCATTACGTGCCAGGGCAATACCCAATGTGTTATTATCTTCCATTGTATGACACCTCCTGTCAGAAATAGTGTCTGCAAATCCTCTCAGGATATACATGTTATCTAGTAGTCGATTTCAAATAACTTACTACAATTCATTTCCGTTTTTCACGCCATTTAAAAACGCCATTGCATTTTCTACCGTTGTCTGGCTGATGGCATTCAGCGCTTCTTTTGTAAAAAATCCCTGGTGTGATGTAACCATTACATTTGGGAAGGACAACAGTCTTGCCATGGTAGAATGCCCCAGAATTCTCTCAGAAAGGTCTTCGTAAACACTACCGTTTTCTTCCTCATACACGTCCAAACCTACAGCAAAAAACTTCCCTTCCCGAATTCCCTTAATGAGATCTTCCGTTTTGATCAGACCACCTCTGGAAGTATTGACCAGAATAACTCCGTCTTTCATTTTATTGATGGTTTCCGTATTAATTAAATGATAGGTATTTTCAAACATAGGACAATGGAGTGAGATTAAATCAGCTTCTTTTAGAAGGGTATCCAGATCCACATATTCCAGAAAATCCAGCGTGTTGTTCGGATAAAGGTCATATCCAATTACCCGCATGCCAAATCCCTTGCAAATACGTGCCATTGCAATTCCGATTTTACCGGTTCCGATGATACCTGCCGTTTTTCCATAGAGATTCACCCCCATCAGTCCGCTCAAGCTGAAATCATTTTCCCTGCCTTTGATATACGCCTTATGGGTATGGCGGTTGGCGGTTAGAACCAGCGCCATTGCATGTTCCGCCACTGCTTCCGGCGAATATCCGGGCACATGCATAACGGTTATACCATACTTTTTCGCTTGCTCAAGGTCTACATTATTGTATCCTGCAGATCGCATCAGGATTAATTTCACACCGCATTTATTCAGCATATCTATAGACGGTGCACTTAAATCCATATTCACAAATGCACAGACTGCATCATATCCCCAAGCCAGGCTCGCCGTCTCCGGTGTCAGATTCGGCTCAATATATGTGATATCAAGATCTTTGTATGTTTTATCCTGCAGTATTTTTCCAAAAAACTCTTCGTCGTAATTCTTTGTACCAAAAAATAAAATCTTCATGTAATATCTCCTCTTCTTAATTAAAAGGTAATAGAGCATCCTCCAGCAATTGTCACAGGATGCTCTATTATTATAACATGCTTTTTAATTAGGTGATAGGCTCCGCTTTTTTATTTGTCGCCAAATCTGTCCTTGATACACTGGGGAATATTATCATTATACAAGTACATATAGCTGGATATCGTATCACCCTTCTCGTTTTTATAAGTTACGTTTACATCATATGAAGAGGACTGTGGATACAGGAAATAGTCACTGCCTGAGGAACTAACAAGTTTATCAGCAATTTCTTTAAAGTCTTCTTTTGAATTGAAAACTTCTTCCTGGCTGCCCTGTTCTTCGTACTTCACCACTCTCATAGAGATGACTTTATCGGGATCCATTTTTGCGTCCACATTATAACCATATTCTTTCAACAAGGCCAGGGTTTTTTCAAAACAAGGATATAAGCTGTAGGATCCGCTTGGAACCTTTCTATTTATACCCTCCAGACGCATGCTGACCATACTGGATGCTTTCATATCCTCATATTTCATAGCGGATAGTTCTTCCCGGAAGGTATCTACCAGAGAAATAAGCTGCTTATTGTTCAGATTCAGCTGGATGGACTCATCCATTTTAACAAGTTCTACCTTGCCTATCTCATCTCCAGTCAGATTAATAGCCGGATACAGTCCTTCTTTAAATTCTGGCTGCTGATACAGATCTTCTAATCCCTTTTCAATCACACTGTGCTCTGCCTGGTAGGATCGTATCTTTTCTTTTCCATCCTTTAAACGGTACTTCACGATCACATTATTTGTTGCCGCATTAGCCGGTGCATTCAGAGCGGACTCCACTATACTATAAATGCTATCCAGCTTTGTTACATTCATATGATCCATCACATATGATTTGGAATCGGACCCGGAAATGTAACTGCCATTATCACTCCATTTTTCATAGACATTCATCGCCAGGCCATCTACCCAGATCGCTGCACTTTCCACGTTTTCTTCTTTTGGAATATTGCTGTCATAACCAAATACATCGAACCGGAAAATACCAATAATTGCAAAGGACACGATCAGGGATGCCAGCATGAGTTTCTTTCTTGCCAATACTTTCGTAAAATCAATATGATAAATAAACTCAATAATCGCACTGCTTATGATACCGCCAAAGATAACACCAAATGCAAGCCACAGGTCTTTCCCTTCTATTGCCATCATATGTGCTATAAATCCGCAGCCAATGGAAATCGGTACTACCAGCATAAACTTAATAACAGATTCTGATTTTGGAAATGCAACTGCCCGCTCCGATGCTTCTGAAGAACGAATACGGTACAGATAAATTACAAGGATAAGCATTGCCACAAATGTCACAAGCCCAATCAGCAGTTCTCTTAAGAACATGGATCCATCACTAGCGGCTCCAACCGTCAGCCCGTAGAGGAACAGCGGGGAGAAATACTCTGCCAGCTTCATCCAAAAACTTTCATTCTGATAAAAAGTTTGAAAGAAGATGCTGAATAATCCCGTTGTCAGGAAGATAACTCCCGGCAGATACATAAAGAATACTCCTACCGCAAGAATTCCAACCACAATTTTACCAGTGAGCATCATTGCAAGGATTACGGTTACGTAGATCAGCAGGTAGAATAAAATATGAATAAATCCACCCAAAAGTACCTGACCAACTACGCCTCCTGTAGTAACACCTCTAAGCGCACCGATAAACAATACAATTAAAATATTCACAATAAACGGTACCACATACTGCAGGATGCCGCTTAAGAACTGAACCCAGAAAAAGCTTTCCCGCCTAATGGGAAGACTGTGGTAAAAGTCCAGTTTTGTAGAAGAATGCAGATAGCAGAATCTGGATACACCGCATAATACGGCACTTGATACTGTCAGGAAAATGATAATGCCATTATAAGACAGTAATCCGGCAAACTGGGAAATGACTTCTTTTAACGTCCAGCCTCCATTTTTCATTGTCGCCAGCATCTGATCTAAGGTAAAAATGCCCCGAACCGTTAACAACAGGAAAAATGCCAGAGATATAATCGCAATAATACCGCCGCTGCGTTTCAAATCCTGCTTCAATAACTTAGAGAATGAGATTTTTGATGTCATATCCTGCCACCTCCGTTTCACTAATAAATATTTCCTCAAGCGACAGTGGAAGAATTTCATAGAATAACGGTTTCTTACTTCCAACCAATGCCAGAATTGTTTCTTTCTTACCCCGTACAGTCAGGGAAACAAGAGAACCTCTCTTTTCATACTGCATGACGTCCAGCTCTTTTAGAATTTCCTCTTCCGCCGTAGGATTTTGAATTACATATTGCAGCTTATGGATTTCAAATCTCATATCTTCTAAATCTCTTGACAACAGAATACCGCCTTCATGCAGAAGTCCCACGTGGTCACAGATA
>NZ_JAWYAJ010000034.1:0-23246 GCF_034124845.1 Robinsoniella sp. | reverse complement strand
AATTTTTAAGTAGCTGGGGGTTGTAATTACATTTACAAGCAATACTACCTGCAGACATACAATCGGCTTGAACAGACGCATCTTAGTTATTTTTTTAAAGTCCATTTTCTGTTTCATGTTATTCCTCACCTCCTGCAATTGCTTTCATAATACCTTCCTGTGTCATTTCATCTCCGCTGATCTCGCCTACTTTTTTCCCATCCCGGAGTACGCCCATGCGGGAACAGGTACGGATCATTTCTTCTACTTCCGAAGAAATAAAGGTTACCGCCATTCCTTCATCGGCCAGTTTCAGTACCAGTTTCTGAATCTCGGTCTTTGTTCCGATATCAATTCCCCTGGTAGGCTCATCCAGAATCAGATATTCCGGATTAGTCAGCAGCCATCTGCCGATAATTACCTTCTGCTGGTTACCGCCTGAAAGACTCTTAATTGGAGTTTCACGGCTGGCTGTTTTAACCTGAAGCATCTCAATATACTTATCTGCGGCTTCTTCCATCTCCTTGCGGCTCATTGGCTTGAACATCCCCCGCTTAGCCTGAAGGGCAATAATGATATTTTCCCGCACCGATAAATCTGCAATAATTCCTTCTTTTTTCCGGTCTTCCGGCAGGTATGCCATACCCAGCTTCATCGCATCTATCGGCGCGTGGATCTTCACTTCTTTTCCATTTACCATGAGTTTTCCACAATCCGCTTTATCCGCACCATAGATCGCCCTTACCAGTTCCGATCTTCCCGATCCCAGCAGGCCGGTAAGTCCGATTACTTCACCCTTATGTATATCAATATCAAATGGTTTTATTGTTCCGGTGTGTCCAAGCTTCTCCGTACTGATAACCGGCACCCCTTCTTTAGCTTTTGAAGCTTCTCTGTCCCCTTTGATATCAGCCAGATCATCAAAATCTTTTCCCATCATCTTTGCTACCAGCATTACCCTTGGAAGATCCTTAATCTCGTATTCTCCCACCAATTCTCCATTACGCAGAACGGTAATGCGGTCACAAACAGCATAAACCTGCTCCAGAAAATGTGTTACAAATACGATACCCACCCCTTCGCCTCTCAGCTTTTTCATTAATACAAAAAGCTTTTCAACTTCATCATCATCCAGTGAGGATGTGGGTTCATCCAATATGAGTACACGGCATTTCATATCTACTGCACGGGCAATGGCAATCATCTGCTGGATTGCAATCGAACATTCTTCCAGTTTCTGTGTGGGGGATACCTGGATGTCCAGACTCTCCAACAGCTTGCCTGACATCTGGTTCATCTTCTTCCAATCGATGAGTCCCATTTTTCTGGGTTCTCTTCCAATGAAAAGATTTTCCGCTACGGATAAATTGGGACAGAGGTTTACCTCCTGGTATACCGTGCTGATCCCGTTATTCTGTGCATCCTGGGGAGAGTGGTTTTTGACCGGCTTGCCCTCCATCTTAACCTCTCCCTCATCAAATTCGTATACACCTGTCAATACTTTAATTAAGGTTGATTTACCGGCTCCATTTTCACCCATCAGTGCATGGATTTCTCCGGTTCTCAATGTAAAATCAACATTCTGCAATGCTTTTACGCCTGGAAAAGTTTTATAGATGCCACGCATAGTCAAAACTTCATTCTGCTTCATTCTTCCTCTACACCTGCTTTCCTATTACTGTTTTACACGACTGCTGCTTAGGAACTTCCAAAAGTCAAAAACCCCGCTGGAAGTAGCGGGGTTTTTGTTCTCCGCTTCCGCTCCGGTCGTTGCTAAACGAACGTCCACTGGACGTTCAGCAACCCTCGCGGCAGTCGCCAAATGGACGCGCCAGCGTGTCCGTTTGGCTCGTTGCTCGCGGGAATAAAGGCGCAGCAGCTTATCGGTCTACCGAATTATTCTGCCACGCCCTGTGCCGATTCTAGTGCCGACTGGTGCAGCACTGGTTTCAAATCTGCAATTTAATTTTTTTAGTATGCACGGCTGTCAAGCACTTCCTGGGTCATAACAGTAACCGGATAATCGGTTCCGTCTACATTAATAGATGTAACTTCGCTTGGATTTGCAAAAATTTCTTCATCTACATACTGTTCTTTTTCTACACTTTCTCCTGCTTCCAGTTTCTGAATGATTTCTTCAACACGTGGTCCGTGTAATGGGTTACATTCTGTATTACAAACGATTTTGCCGGATAAAGTGTCTGTAAGACCAGCATTTGTAGAGTCAAAGGACATTACCAGAATATCACCGTCAACGCCTACTGTCTTACCAGCTGCTTCAATTGCATCAATTGCTCCAAATGCTTCATTATCATTTTCACAATATACCACATTGATGTTGTCGTACTGTTTCAGCATGGACTCCATAACTTCCTGTCCTTTTGCCTGAGTAAATTCACCTGTCTGAGCTGCCAGCAGATTCCAGCCATTTGCTTCCACTGCATCAGCAAGTCCTTTTGTACGTCCGATCTGTGCAGAAGCACCGATTGTTCCCTGGATATCTACGATATTAATTTCTTTCATACCTTTTGCATCTGCATAAGCTTTTAACCATGCGCTTGCTTTTTTACCTTCTAATTCGAAGTTAGATCCTACCCATGCGGTATACAGGCTGTCATCGGATACATCTACCATACGGTCAACAATGATTACCGGAATCGCTGCATCTTTTGCTTCCTGAAGAACGGTATCCCATCCTGTTTCTGTTACTGGTGCCAATACAATATAATCTACTTCCTGCTGGATAAAGTTACGGATTGCCGTAATCTGATTTTCCTGTTTTTGCTGTGCATCATCAAAGATCAGTTCATATCCGTTGTCTTTGCTGAATGTTGATTTCATAGATTCTGAGTTTGCTGTACGCCAGTCAGATTCAGCACCAACCTGAGAAAAACCAACGGTGATATTGCCGCCTTCATCTGATCCGCCGTCTGTAGTATCTGCTGCTTCTGTTGCCGCTGCTGCTTCTGTCGTTGCTGCCTCAGTTGCTGCCGGTGCTTCTGTAGCTGCATCTGTTGCTGCTGCAGTCGCTGCCGCTTCTGTCTCTTTTGCACTGCTTCCACATCCTGCTGCCATTGTTGCTACCATTGCTGTACAGAGTAAAACGCTGATTACTTTTCTTTTCATTAATAAATCCTCCTTAGATTTTAAAAAGTTGATTTCTTTAAGCATCTTTATCATAATCTATTTCAAAAAAATTTTATACGGACGGACTTTTGCGATTTGTAATGTATTTTTTGTATTATTAAATCTGGAAAGGCATTTTGTAAGATATTTTTTTTAAATGTTCGAAATTTTTAGAAGTGAACCAGAGCGTAATCAAAGAATCACAAACACGCTCTGATATCTGGAATTTTTTTCCCTCTGAGCCTGTACTCTTTCGGTGAACATTTTTGGGTTTTTTTAAATATGTAATTAAAATAGTGGGAATCTTTATAGCCAACCTGATACCCGATTTCAGATGTCTTTTGATTGGAGCACATTAATAGTTCTTTTGCCTTATCCATGCGCACTTCGGTCAGATATTCTACGAATGTCATACCTGATTCCTGGCTGAAAACAGAGCTGAAATAGCTGGGACTCATATTTACATGGGATGCCAGCCTGTTTAGTGACATATCTTCCTGCATATAATTTTCGGTAATATAAGACTTTGCCTTAAGCAGAATATCTGAATATTTGCGACCAGATGCACTGTCTCTTAACAGCAGAACATTCTCAAGCAGCTCACGGATGTATTGTTTTGTAGAATCCAGACCGGCTATATGGTCCGTCAGTCCTCTGATTTCCCCACAGTTTTCGATCAGTTCTTCTTTGCTCAGCTGGATCTCTTCTCCGAATGCAATCACGCTGAAATAAATGTCCATACAGATGTACTGGCGCATCATTAATGATCTCAGGTTGTCCTGGCTGTTCTTTCCAAAATACCCCTTGATAAAACTTGGAACCTCATCTAAAGTGCCATTTCTCAAAAACTGACGAATCATTTTTCTGGAGTCCTCAACAGAATAAACATTATATATATCGATATCTGCCACTGCCCCGGGCAGATAGTTGCCCTGATACACCACCCGGTTCCAGTTTTCCACAAAGCGGCTTGAAAATACCTTGTCCGCCTCATTATAACAATCTCTCAGTTCACGAAGCCTGGATACCATCTTCCCCACTCCTGCATAGTATTCCAGATTATCATAGCCTTCGATCAGCTTTATCAGATACTTACAAAATTTTGCTATTTTCTCATTTAATTCTTCACTGCTGTCCCCTTTTATCAGAAATGCCACTCCTTCTGCACCCCTTTCATATACAAATACATGGTTTTGGGTATCTACATATTGCTGAATTTGTTCCAGAACTTCCACTACTCCTTCGGAGTACTCTGCCTCATGGTCTCTTTTCCGTATTTTAAACAGGATCATATTATATTTTTCCGCACTTAGTTCCATTCCCAGCTGACGTCCCTGCTCCAGGGCTGCCGACATTGGTACCTGTTCCGTTACAAGCATAGTGAAAAAGCACTGAATATTTCTTCTGACATTTTCCTCCATTTCTTTTGAATACTTTTCCAGGAGCATACGTTCCTCACGCTCTTTATCAATAATTTCCGCCACTTCTTTAATTGCCACCAGCAGTCTTTTTGAAGATATCGGCTTTAGCAGATACTCCTGCACCCCCATTTTAATCGCTTCCTGGGCATAACCAAATTCTCCGTAACCACTTAATATAATTACTTTTATTTCCGGCAGTTCCCGAAGAACAGCCTTACTCAGTTCGAAGCCGTCCATGAAGGGCATTTTTATATCTGTGATCAGAATATCCGGTTTCGTTTTCAAGATCATGGGATAAGCCAATTCCCCATCCGATGCTTCCCCAACAAAAGAAAGCCCTTCCCTCTCCCATTGAATGCCTTTTTTGATTCCGTTTCGAATTAAAATTTCATCTTCTACTAAAAATACCTTAATCATCTTTCTTCTCCCTACTTTTGCTTTTGATTAATATTCTCATAACTGTTCTGTATGCCCTAAAGCATGTTTGAAAATTACTTTCTGGCAGATGGCGGGAATGAATTTTCAAACAGGCTCTAAATTCCAGACCTGCTGAATCGTTTTTTCTATTTATAGTAACGCAAAAATAAATAGAAAAAGAAACAGGATTTCTTATGAATAAAGTGGGATTTTTTATCGTATACACATAAATGACTTTAGAAAAAGAATTTTAACCCCGAAAATAATTTCGGGATTAAAATCCTTTTTTTATGAACTATTTAATTGTAATCCCTTTTATTTTAGAATATGATCCGTATACTTTCTTTTTATCAACCGTGCGGTAAGCCCTGATTTTTACGTAGTATTTCTTTTTGCTCTTTAGTCCCTTTACGGAAGTCTTCACTGTTTTCTGTTTCTTCACTACCGCTTTTTTCTTATAACCTTTTGACTGATCAGCAGAAACATAAATCTCATAGCCGGATGCACCGCTTATTTTCTTCCAGCTGATATCCATTCTGCCCTTTTTCACGGACTTCACTTTTATGGACGGCACTTTCAGCAGAGATGCTTTCACGGCTGCACTGTTTGCACTATTGTATGAACCCGAGGATGCCACCGCCTGCACTTTATAATAATAAGTTTTTCCGGCAGTTACTTTTCGGTCTGTATAAGAAGAGGACGTAACCGTCTTGATTTTGCGGTACCCGCTCTTTGCTTTTGTGGAACGGTATACATTGTATTTTACTGCTTTAGACGATTTACTCCAGCTAACTTTTACTTTTGCTGCACCTGACTGAACTGCTTTTACTTTCCCAGGTACCGCGAGTTTAACGGTTACCGTCATGAATGCCTTTACGCCTGATCCATCCTGTGCTGTCACAGTGACCACCGCTTGACCAGGCTCTTTTGCCACAACCTGATTTCCGTTTACCGCAACTGCCCTGGTATTGGAAGAAGTGAAAGTTACATTTTTATTGCTGGCATCTCCAGGTGAAATCTGCGCCTGAAGAGCAAAGCTTTCTCCTACGGTAATTGTTTTCGCTGCGGGGTTCAGGGAAATGCTCTGAACCGGAACCGGCTTTGGTGCAGGAGCTTTTACCGTCACGGACAAGGATGCCTTCACGCCGGAACCATCGGTTGCTGAGACAGTTATTACTGCAGTTCCAGGTGCTGCAGCCGTTATTTTATTACCGGTTACCACTGCAACTTTTTCGTTGCCGGACTGATATTTCAGGTTCTTATTTGCTGCATTTTCAGGCAGAACTTTCGCATCGATCAGGATACTTTCTCCTGTGAGCATAGTTTTCTGGCTCCATCCGGTGAGAATCTGGCTTACCAGTACTTCTTCTGCAATATCTTTTCTTTCAATGGTAACTGCATAATCCTGATAAGTCTCATGGTCTTCTGCATATACCCGCAGCGCTGCCGATGTTATATCTCCTTCCAAGGCAATTTTCTGTACGGCAGAATCATTCACAAGGATGTCATTTACGTAAAGCAATCCATAGGTATCTGCCAGCTTTGCAGTAAGCCCAACCTCCTGTGTCTCTGTCGGCACGGTAATCAGGCAGCTGTCTTCCTTCATTTCCACGGTTCCCACATTTGGTGTCAGAGATACCAGATATGCATTCTTGCTGTAGCTGGTTGAAATATACATTTCTTCCACTAAACGTGCTGAAGTCTCATTTGATGCGCCTTCGAATTTCAGGGATACTACGTTGTAAGTTTTCTGAGTTCCGGTTGCCGTGTCATCTACCGTAATAGACTGTGCTTTTTTTACGGCATCTTCCGGAATCTCAATCTTCAGTTCATAGACAGCATCTTTTCCGGTATAATTTAACTTTTCCTGATAAATAACCTGATCCCCTGCTGTAATCTTCAGTGTTTTTCCATTATCAATTTTTGCTAAATTACATAAAATGTAGTTTGTCTTCTCTTTGTTAACGATCATCCGGTAGGTGAAGAATCCTCCCGGTTTCGCATAACGGGTAGTCATGCCATTTAACGCTTCATCACTTCCGCCCACAGAACCTGCTCCATTGTTGTCATCCAGCTGATGAATATTGTCGTTTTCGTATTGTCCGTATCCTGCCTTGATTACATCTATTTTAGCCTGATTTGCACGGCCTTCTTCTTTTTGTTTCAGAATAACTGCCTGCTGGTCTTCTGCACTGCTGTCCGCTCCGGTGAAATACCAGTAAATTCCATAGCGCTGTGTATGCTGCAGATAATGGGTCGAGAAGGTCAGATCATGGTCCGTTCCTTCCAGCTTAAATGCCAGTCTGCCGTCTTCTCCTACCGTCTTAACCAGATGCTGATTGATATTTTCCATAAAATCATCTACGGTATAATCGTTGATATCAATGGTCTCTGTTCCAAGAACTGCTCTTTTTCCGTCTTTAGGGCTGGCAGATTCCTGACCGACTACTTTGGTCCTGGGAATGGAAACAGCCACGCCGCAGGTGGTCAGATCCATTTTATCATCTGTACCAAGTTCTGCACTTAATACTACCGGTCCGTATTTAAAACCATATACCCGGTCATTGTCCGGCAGGGTGTATGCCCTTACTTCCATAGGAAGCTGCACACTCACGGTATCTCCGTCTTTCCAGTCTCTGTCTATGCAAATATATCCCCCCGCTGTCTCAACTTTCTGGTATGCTCCATTTACTTTTACAACCGGTGTCCCAGCAACCCAGGAAGGTACTGCCAGGCGTAAGTTCACCGTTGCCTGCTCTGCTCCATTTAATAAGGAAACCATAAATTCCGATGTATCCGTTTCCGGGATAGATGTATTCTGGGTCAGTTTTATATTCTGCTCATCCCAGGTCAGCTCTGAGCTTAAATACTGATTCACAAAAAGGGTATGATCTTTATAGAAATAAATACTGTCTCCAAGCTTTGTAAAATTCTCCATTCCGCTTCCGGTACAGCACCAGAACTGATTGTTATTGATGTTGGTATCTGCGTATACTTTAAAATATCCTGATGCCATAGGCTGGAAATAAGTGGTCATGCCCGTTTCCGGATTTATGGATGACATTATAGCATTGAGGAACGTGTTTTCATAATAATCGGAGTATTTTTTATTTCCGGTGATCTTGAATAATTCTCTGGTCATTTTAAGCATATTGTAAGTGTTGCAAGTCTCACAATTACACTGAGTTCTCTCTGCATCCAGGATATTGTCTGCGCCGAAGTGTTCCCACTCACTGTTGCCGCCTGTAATATAGGTATGTCTTTCAATTACCATATCCCAGAATGCTTCTGCGTATTCCAGATAGCGCGTTGCATCCTGTTTTTCTCCGTTGATTGTCTTCCCATCCAGCGCGCGGTAGCGGTTTAATGCCCCCAGGAATTTTGGAATTGTAGTATTGGCGTGCTTTCCATTGAGGATATTCGGTGTTTCTGCCAACACATTTTCAAATAAGGTGTCTTCATCAAACATATGGGCTGCGATGGCATGTTCTTCTTTACCTGTACTTTTATAAAGTTCATACAGACAGTCATTCATTCCGCCATATTCAATATTCAGCACCCTGCGCTGTGTGGCTGTATCCCATTTGCTGGTTCTGTTGTAAATCCAGTCTCCAAGAGATGATGCCGTCTTCAGTGCCTTTTCGTCGCCGGTGAATTTATAAACGTCTACCAGACCTGCCAGAATTTTATGCATGGTATACCAAGGAACCCAGTTGGATCCTCCTGTTTTTCCTTCCATAATATCAAACTGTTTTTCAATATTATTCCGGTCCTCAATCTTGGCACCAAATATAAAACCGGTGCCTAGTGCATCCTGGCATTTCTCCAGTTCCTGAATTAAGTAGGCAAGACGGTCTTTCATCCAGGTTCTGTCTTCTTCCTTGTCAGCAGTCAGATATGCCTGTGCACATGCAGTGAGATAATGTCCCAGGGTATGTCCACCAATATAGCTGTCTTCCCAACCAATGTAGGGCTGTATATTCTGGGTACTTAATCCTGCAGTCTCACGGAATCTGGACAACAGCCTGTCCGCATCGAACTCTTTTAAAAATGCAATATCCTTTTCTGTAACCAGGTCATAATAATCATTTGTTACATCTACCGCTCCTAATGGAAAATCTTCAATTCCTGTGATATCCGTTTCAGCCAGAACAAGAAAGCGGAACGATTTATTTTTCGTAAGATTGCCAAGTGTCAGCGTAGCCTTTAAGATTACTTCTGTATCCTTTTCTCCTGCCTGCGGCCTGTTCACCGTACCATCTGTGGCAATCACATCCGTATTGCTGCTTTCCCACAGTATGCTGCTTCCATTCAGTCCCATGACTGGTAATTCCAAAGAAGCTTTGGTAAGCTCACCTTCTGTTAACTTTAACGCCTTATGGTCTTCTGTAATCCGGTCCTCATCTGTCATGTCCAGATTTTTATCTGCATAATTCTGCCACACTTCCTGATCGCTCATCGCATAATTATAGACATCAAAATAAGAAATGGTTCCGATGTATCCCGGATCGTTTCCATAGAGGGACAGGCCCATATATCCAATGGCATCAGCAGAATTTTTTACACCGTTTTTCAAAATGTCCGTCAGATTATATCCGTGCTTAGTCGTTCCGGTCAGCTTGCCGTTCAGATACAGTTTCGCAGTCTGGTCCTCGCTGAATACCATAGTAGCCGTTGTATCTTCTCCCGGTTTAACAGCACCGCCGATATTAACTGACTGTTCGCTTTTTCCACTTGCTTTTAAAGTAAAGGCAACTTCCCCGCCGGCTCTGATGGGGTTCAGAAATACATAGTTGTTAGTGTCTTTCGTCCCCAGATTATAGACCCATGCGAAGTCCATCTGTGATGTATTGAATTTCATTTCTATCGTGATACTTTCATCTCCGTCTTCCATAATGCCGGAAGGAATCTTGACATACTGGTTTTTATTTCCCGTAAAGTTTAGTTGCTTCTCCCCATTTTCACCGGTTATTACATTACTTTCATTCATTCCAACCAGGGGCGCATTACACCTGCCCAGCCTGTCTACCAGCATTCCGTCCTGTACTGTCATATCGTAGCTTACATACAGCTGATTTTCTGTCAACGCCGGAACAAGCAGGGTAAATTCCTTTGTCTTCGTCACTTCCCCGGAAGTGACAGACGCTGTTAAGATTACCTGGGCGTCTTCTTCTCCGGGATCTGGACGCACCACCTGGCCCTGGCTGGAGATCACCTCTTCCCTGCTGCTGCTCCATGTAATGATACTTCCATTTCTTCCTGCAGCCGGAAGGGTTACATCATGAACCAGTGTATCCGTATTTCCAAATGGATTTAACAATGCCATATCCTTATCTACGATTTCTTCATCGGTATAAATCCCGCCGTAGCGGTGGTACAATGCTGAAACTTCTTCAGCATCCGAACAGCGGCTGTAGATTTCAAAGTCATCAAATGCCAGTTTTGCAAACCCTCCGTTATACTTTGGTGAATTAAAGCCCAGATATTTGATGTCTGTGTCATTACCGTTAATTTTATTTCCCTTGCTATTGTATGTGACTTCCTGTGCAACTCCATTGCGGTAGATGCAGGCTTCTCCTGCCTCACTGTCATAAGTAACGGTTACATATACCCATTCACCCGTCGGAAAGAATAGATCTCTGCTATCCTCTACAGATATCTCCATAGGCTGTCCCCCGCCTACTGAAGTTCCAACAGACAGCTTCAGCGGCACAGTGTCACTCAGACTGGAGAGATACCATCCTTCTCCTGCATAATTGCCATTTGGCTTAGCCCACATAATCATATGCTCTCCCTTGCCAAGGCTCTCCGGCGCTTTAATCCAGAACGCCGCGGTCAGCATAGACGGCTGCAGGGATGCACTGTTCCCAAGATTCAGATAGGTCTTGCCATCTAACTGGAGCGCGTTGCCATTCATTCCCTCTATGTAATTTTCAGTACCGGTCACTGCAATGGGAAGATCTTTTCCCGAAGTATCCGAAACGGTACCGTCAAATTTCAACTGAAGTTCCAGATCCTCATCCTGCACAGAATCACTGGTATAAATGCGAATCCAGTTCAGATTAATCGTCTTCCCTTTTACTTCGTCAAATTTGCGCACGTCTATACTGAGATAACCATCCTCGTCTGCCGTTGCTTCACCTTTTACTACAGCGTTGCCCTGCTTTGAAATATCTCCGCTGCTTCCGATCTGCTGCTCAGTAGATTCCCCTCTGTTGGCATAAACTTCCACAGGGCTGGAATTCCCCCAGTTATTCCCCACTCCTACTTCCACGTCATAGGTTTTTCCTGCCTGAAGCTCAAATTTATAATCCACATACAACTCCTGGAATCCACTTTCATTCTGATTTCTTCCATATCGGAATGTCAGGTCCTTCGATAATCCATCTTCCGTCATCGTTCATTCGCCCAGGTATATTTGGTATAAACGCCTGTATCCGGATATGTCTCATTGGACACTTCTCCGCCAGGATCGTCAATCCCCCACATTTTACCTGTCCCCGGGTCTTCCCCAAAGACCTGATCGGTTACCGTATTCCATGCCCCGAATTCATCCCCCGCTGAAACTGTCGTCACATCATGGTCGCCCGCATCCACGAAATAAAGTAATGTCTTTTCTGCCTCTTACTGTTTTCCGGACTCTTCTGCCCCTGCCTGCATTGGCGCCACGCTGCCAAGAACCATCGTAACAGCAAAAAAACCGCTTAACAACTTTTTCCATAAAACCTGCTTTTTCCTCATTGTAATCTCCTCTCCATTTTGTTGATGGCAGATTCTGCTGAACTAGCGTATTTGAAATCATACCTGCCATCTGCACACCCCACGTTGCTTCCACAGCACTGCTCAAAGTTTTTAACATTGCTGTACGAAAACCCTCGCTTTCTGATAATAGTTTAAGTATATTTTATGGGCGGAAATATTCAATGTTCATTTTTATCAAATGGGTTGGATTATTTATCTTATTTTGCGGAGAGGGGGAATTTAAAGACGAAAAAAGCCGGGAAGCAATTTTTTGATTGTAAATTGCTTTCCGACTGGCCTTGCCCCTCCGGACGAGCCCCCCATTTGAAATAGGTCATCCAGATTTTCTGAGTATTGTGTTTTTAATATCTTGCTGCATTCTTCTGCAATTTTGTCAAGATCCAAACATGGTTTATCTAAGTAAAAGTGATAGTCTGGCTCATATATTAAAGCTCCCATCCCTGAGTTTCCAACAATTCCAAGACGATTTAAATTCCCTACTTCGTAAGGATTAATACGACTCTTCAACATCAGTCGATCTACCAGCAACCGTCCCCAACCATCCGGTAGACTATCTGCAAAAATACCATAAATTCCATCAAACGGCTCCATTTTAGGTATAAATACCTTTTGCTCCAAAGGCAGTGAAAACGGACTGATGGAAAATCCATCTGCAACCCATTCTTTATCGTACTCAAAAGCGGCAAGCTTCCCTTTATATAAAGCCATAGTCCCAACTTTTCTACCGTGATAAAAAACTTTCAGCTTTTTAATTTCCTTCATTTATAATCTCCTCAATGGATAAAAACGGAACTTCATCAAATAAATTTTCAAGTTCTCCATGAATTTCAAGTGCCATCGCTATTTTCGTTAAAGAAATTAATGATATTTCCCCTTCTTGCTCAAACCGCTTCACAGACCCTAAGCTTACTCCTGATTTTTCACTCAATTTTTTCTGTGATATTTTTCTCCTCCTTCGGATTCTGCGTATTCTTTCCGCAATAAGTTTATCAATTTCTCCAGGTGATTTTTGATTGAAATTATATATATTCATAGCTAATATTTTATCTCATTTGGATGATTTTATCAAGTAATAGCTAATATATTATCTAAATAAAATCCATCCGTCCCCAGATCATTTTTCTGCATAAGCTGCAATACTTCCTCTGCCGGCATAACCATATTATTAACTGCCGGCAAATAAATATCAACATTCTGAAACGGGATATAATTGCTCTTATCTTTTCTTACCGAATGAATATCTGTCATACCGATATTATATTTTTTAATCGTTAGAAACATCAGCCAGAATCGAATTACATCATAGTCATCCAGCGGACGCATATCTTCTATCATATGCGGCACATTATTATAGACGTACCCGGTTATAACAGCCGCGGTAACGAACGCCCTGATATCGCTAAAATCATTTTCCTCCAAAACCGCAATAGAAGCAAATACAGACTCAACAATGTACTTCGATAACCGTTCTGTCACAACATAGTCACAATAATACCCCTCCAGGCAGCCATTCAAAATTTCCAAGACTTGTTTCAGGTAACTGCTTCGGTCATTCGCCAGTGCTGCAAAATTCTTTTTATTTGCCGCACATCTTTTAAAACCACGGCTTTTTATCTGGGTAACTACTGCAATATCCCTTATGGTATCCGTGACGGTAATCGGTGAAAAGAAAGCGGATATCATGCTTTCTTTCGCTAATGCAATACCGCTGCTGCCGGAGATTCTCTCCAACCTGCCAAACAGCTCGGTTGAATAACGGCTTTCACCCGCCGCTTGTTCTGCTGATTTATTTGAATAGCCAATCTGATAGGAAACGTTATTGTAACAATGTATCTGTTTATGATGGGTATGACCGAAAATGTTCCAGCTGTTTTCTGCCTTCAGACCGGTCACCGAGCTCCACCAGCAGTCTGAGTCTTCCCTGGTGAAATCAAACATGGGAAAATGTGTAAGAATCAAAACCTTTTCTTCCGTAGATACGACCTCATTTGCAAACGCGACCCAGTTACCATGAAATTCCTTGATCTGTTCCGGTAGAAATCCTTTTACCATACTCGCATCCGGTAATTCCATAAACTGCTCCAGTGGAATGTCCCCTCCCACCCTTCGCCTGAAACTTGTCCATCCGGTATCACCAATAACACAGAGATCATCATCATAATATTTTCTGCCCGTTATCAACAGCCTGAAGTACTGGTTTTCCTTTGTTTCAGTATCAAATAAAGCAATCAGCTCCTGATAGCTTTTCTGCCCCTCACTCCAGAAGTCATGATTTCCCAGAACACAAAAGCCCCTGATTTTATTCTTCTCCAGCTCCTTTATAAAATCCAGGGTCTTTCTATAGTTGTTAAAGTAATCACCCGCCAGACATACCAGACAATTTCCGTAGTTTTCTTTTATAAAGGATAAAAACTCTTCCTTCCATCTGTCTGCTGCTTCCGGATTAAATTCCTGATTGGTAAAATCAAAGTGCAGATCAGATATAAATACTATGGTACGATACGACAATCCTATTTTTTCTTTTTCCACTCCTTAATCTCCTCCAGCCGTGCTTTGATCTCTTTTTCCTTTCCCTGCCCGGTAGGCTCATAATAAGTACGATCCTTCAGGCTGTCCGGCAGGCACTGCATCCTCGTCAGTTTCTCCTCTGTATCATGGGCATACTCATAATCTTTCCCGTAATTCAGATCTTTCATCAGACCTGTAACACCATTTCTGATCTGCAGCGGTACCGGCTCTGCAGGCAGCTCACGGATGTCTTTCTTCACCGCATTACATGCAGCATATACTTTGTTGGATTTGGGTGCCATGGAAAGATAAATGACAGCATGGGTCAGATTCACATCGCACTCCGGCATTCCGTTAAAATGACATGCCTGATAAGCAGCCACAGCCACCTGCAGGGCATTACTGTCCGCCATTCCGATATCCTCGCTGGCGAAGCGAACCAGACGCCTTGCGATATATAGCGGACTTTCTCCCCCTTCCAGCATCCTCATCATCCAGTAAATCGCGGCATCCGGGTCACTGTTGCGCATGGATTTATGGAGCGCTGATATAATATTGTAGTGTTCTTCTCCTGACTTATCGTACAGCAGCGACTTCTTCGTGATACACTGCTCCAAGACCTGATTGGTCACCGTAATCTGCTCTGCACTTACCTCACCGTTTAAAATCGCCATCTCCAAAGTATTGAGGGCAGTTCTGGCATCTCCATCGGCAAATCCGGCAATCGCCCGTAAATGATGTTCTTCAATCCCAATCTTCTGATTACCAAATCCCATAGGATTGCTCAGCGCATTTTGCAGCAGCTGCACCAGGTCTGCTTCTTCCAGCCCTTTTAAGACAAATACTTTACATCTGGACAGCAGCGCGGCGTTGACTTCAAACGAAGGATTTTCCGTCGTGGCACCAATCAGCGTGATGCTGCCCTGTTCCACGTAAGGAAGAAATGCATCCTGCTGTGCCTTGTTAAAACGATGGATTTCATCCACAAATAAAACAGTACGAACCCCCATCTTGCGGCTGCTCTCAGCTTTGATCATCACGTCCTTAATCTCTTTGATCCCACTGGTCACAGCACTGAAATTAATAAAATCCGCTTTCGTCCTGCCGGCGATAATACGTGCCAGCGTGGTTTTTCCAACACCAGGAGGTCCCCAGAATATCATTGAAGATACCTGATCCTGTTCAATCAGCCTGCGCAGGACTTTTCCTTCCCCCAGTAAATGCCGCTGACCCTGGAACTCTTCCAGTTTTTCCGGCCGCAGACGGCTTGCCAGGGGATTATATTTTTCTCTGTCATCAAAAAGTGTCATTTGCTCCATGATCGATTACTCCTTTGGATGAATTATACGGTTTTGCCTGTATACCGATTACTGCCTATTATTATTCATTATAGTTGATCGAACATATATTCGTCAACCTTCACTTCATCGAAATATCAATTTGTAATCGGAATTCATTCCATAGAAGAATATTATCAAATAAAAACATCCCCCCGGCAGTATTCTATCTAATACCAGGGAGATGTTTACGGAAACCTATTTAACTTTACAATTATGCACCCTTCGCCCACTCCGTACAGGTCTTCACTGTATCTGCGGGATTTATCGCCCAGGCATCCGCACCTACAATATCACATACTTTTTCGGTTACCGGAGCACCGCCGATGATTACTTTTGCCTGATCTCTCAGCCCTTCTTTTTCCAGTGCATCCACAACTGCTTTCATAGAATCAATTGCCAGGGTCAGTACACCGCTCAATCCGATGATCTGAATATTATCTTCTTTCATTCTGCGGATAATTTCATCCGCGCCTACATCAATTCCCAGATCCAACACCTCAAATCCACCGGCTTCCAGCATGGCCTTAACGATATTTTTCCCAATATCATGCAGGTCCCCTTCCACCGTACATAAAATCATTCTACCTGCTTTTTCAGAAGAAGATGCTGCTAGTGCAGGCTTAATGATATCCATTGCTTCTGTCATCAGCTCTCCGGAAAAGATAAGGTCCGATACAAAATACTCATTGGATTCAAACCGCTCTCCTACCACATTCATTCCTTCCTGGCAGGCCTTCATTGCCTCCGGAGCTTCTGTACCGCCATCCGCCATAACCTGTTCTAATATTTCCAGAACAAGATCTTCCTCTAAATCGGCCATTGCATTTTTTAAACTATCATATTCAAACATAACATACCTCCTAATCCCGTTCTATTATTCCCGCTCTGTTATTCCCGCTCTGTTATTGCTTTTCTTCCGCTTCTACTCACACAGCAGATAAACGTAACGCAGTATTTCATCCTCCAGATCCATCACTGTTTCCTTAGCACTTTCGGGCGTATATGGGTTCATCTCCAGATACTGCTCCCAGCTGCGGTAATATTTGCTTTCAAACGGAGGCAGTTCAGAATGAACATAATCCTCCTTATGAAACTGAAGACCAGCCTGACCGCCAGGATTCTGATAGACACCATAATCTCTCACTGTTTCACATACTGCAATGAGGTTTTCCAGATTAATATCGTTGTATGTAAGTGCTCCCTTATCAAATCCAAAGATAAACTTACCACCCGGCATCATAATATCCAGGAATTCTTTTACCTGATCAATACATTCCTGTTTAGTTCCTGTCCGCAGCAATGCCAGTGGGAAGAGTCCGGAAATAATATGCTTATTACCCAGTTTTTCTTTTACAAGTTTTGCATCTCCCATTTCAAAGGAAAGATAAGTATCCGTAGGCAATTCATACAAATAATCCAGATAACGCATCCAGTCATGCTCACAAAATGCATTGATATGCAGCCCAAGTGATGCATAATCGGTAGCCTGCCTTAAGAATGGTTCCCACCATAATTTCACAAAATCTTTTTCCTTCATGTAAGTTGCCAGATGAAGCGGGAAGAAGACATGCCCATAATTGGAAATCTGTTTTGGCAGCCCTGCTTTGTAATTCAACGCATATACAGCGTTTACCGCATCCAGCACCTTATCCGGTCTTCTGCGGATATCCATGCACATGTCACTTAAGCTTCGCATATTATCCGTCAATATATCAAGTGGTGCATAGCACATAGACGTAAATACCGGACTCATGCCATACAAACCATATTTTTGAATCAGTTTACCCATCATGGCTCCATTTTTCATCATAAAGCGATCCTTTGATGCCAGACCTTGATAAAGTGCCATCATTGATCTGCCCGGATTGTTTTTGAAATCCAGCCCGCTGTAATTTCTGGGAAGTACTTTTTCAATGATACAGTCATAAGGGTTTTCTATAAATTCATCGTATTCTTCCGGAAGCAGTCCTACTGTATTCGGATGCTGCATTAGACCTGCCCGGTTCATTTTAAAATTGTTGGAATCCAATGCCTGATAGGCGATGGGCATACGGATTGTGCCCCCATACATGCACACATCCGAAGGAACCATACTGCACAGTTCGTCTGCTGCTTTCTCTAATAGTTCCGGATGCCAGATTGCTTCTTTACCATCAATGCCTGCGTAACCCGCTATTACTTCCAGGCCCAGATTTACTTTAATCGGTACTCGTTTTGGAATTTTATTATCAAATACATCGTGAAATATCTGATTTCGTTCCGCTCTTAATTCCTCCGTATTATTCATAGAGATCCTCCTGTCATTACCTGTTAATAGTTTTATTTTACAAACGGCTGTTTCATTTTCCTCCTTTCCTTTGGTATTTACAAATGATCTTTCAGCCATATCCGGTCTATTATCTATTGATATCTACATTTACCCGCTTTACTTTAGAGCCTGTTTGAAAATTCATTCCCATAAAGTGTGACGCATAGCTGCCAGAAAGCAATTTTAATACACGCTCTAATCAGCCATTGGCTCTTCTCGCAATTAATTCTTCTCTTACCTGATCCATCTTCTTCGGGGTAAGTGTATAGAAGAACATCAGCGCCGTACTGATAATCAAAAATGCTGCGGGAAGCCCCATTGCCATAAAACGAATCCCTGTTACAACCTGGGTACTTGGTTCTGTTCCGCCTACATACCCCACCATGGAAAGTCCGAATCCTGCAATTGCCGTACTGAAAACTGCCGCTATTTTAATAGACAACTGAAACAGGGAAAAATATACACCCCTGGCATTTCTCCCGGTTTTCCACTCACAATAATCTACGGTATCCGCATACATATTGATATTCACAACATTCGGCCAGGAATATCCCAGATAACCGATTGAAATCATAATAATAATAAAAGTAATATTGCTGCTAAACACGATTGAAATCAGCATACAGACGGATAAAATCAGATTTCCTGCCATATAAGCATTTTTCTTGGATAAAAATTTGGTTATTAACGGAACGCTGGTAGCACCCACCAGTGCCAATATATTTACAATACCAAAAAATGTTGAAGTTGCTTCCTTATTTTTCGCTACATACTGGAAGAAATAAGGGAACATGGCATAAGTGATCAAAAGGCTTAAGATTCTGGTAATATCAGCAAAGAACAGTAATAATAAATTCTTGTCATGGAACACAAGGCTTACCATCTGCCCTACCTTCAATTTTTCCTGGCCGCCCGTACTTACTTTTACCGGCTTATTCTGAATATCTTTTCCCTTCGAGGCATAGATCAGATTCATATGGCATAAGAAGCAGATTAAACCCACCAGAAATGCTGTCCAGGTAAACCCTGCAACGTTTTCTTTTCCGTTACCAAAAAATACAATCAGGGGCAGTATGAAAAATCCCGCAAAGATTTTACCAATCGCACCGCCCTGTCCGCGGAAAGTGGACAAATGTACCCGTTCCTTCGGGTCATCTGTAAGGGAAGAACTTAAAGAGGTATAACCTGTATAAGCAATATTCGTAGAGATGCAAAATGCTGCATAAATGATGCACGCTGTAATTGCTTTAGGAATCATATCCATGGAATTATTCGTAAACATGATCCCATTCAGCAGCAAAATCAATGGAGCTCCGATCAGAACCCATGATCTGTACTTTCCCCAGCGCAGATTACTCTTTTCAATTGCCGCACCGATAATTGGCGGACTGATACTGTCTATAATCCTGCCTACCATCATCAGCGTACCTGCCGCCGCCGCCGTGATCCCCGCATAATCCGTATAGAACATTAGTAAAAAAGTGTTTGACATTGTAACCATAAACATAAAACCATAATCCGCCAGACCATAGGAGACTTTTAAATACGTTCCAAGCTTTTTTCCCTGCTCATTCATTGCAATACCTCCATCCCTTTTTTCGCTTCCGCTAAACACCCGCATGTAATTTTGTATTTTTCTGTTTCTATACAATTTTCATTATAACATTTATTCTAAATTTTGTCTATATCCCACAATGAAATTAATTTATTTTGTAAAATTTTATCTATTCTTACAAGTGTTTTTTATGATAAACTGATAAAAAAGCGGCAGGTGATTCTATGCAGTATACAAAAGGAATACAAACACAGGAACATATTTTCCAGGTTGGGAAGGAACTGATGTACGAAAATGGATACAAAAATACCACCATCAGTATGATCGTGGATGCAGCAAATGTTCCTCATGGACTTGTAAATTACTATTATAAAAAACCGGACTTTGCAGCCAGACTGTACTTGGAGTATTTTTCATCCATTGACCAGTTATTAAATGCACATGTACCAACTCACATTGAAAATGAACTGCAATTTCATATTCTTCAGATGAAGATTGCACTTACACAGATTTTTAAAGATCCGAAAACAAAAGCATTTTACTATGAAGTCAGCAAACTGAATCTGGCTCCCAAAGAGCTGCATGACAGTATACGGAGCCTGCAGGTATCAGCCCTGCACAAATTAAATACCGCCATGAATCCGGATGATTATTATCTCTGCGCAATCGCAGAATATGGCGCACATAAAGTCCTCCTGGACCAGCTTGCAGAATTCCGGGAGACTGATCACCGTTTTGAACGCATCGTTGAGCTGATCTCTACCATTTCCATACGAATAGCCGGTCTGGATCCCATGATTATAGAAAAAAATATTTTAACCACCAGAACTTTGTTTAATCAATTGGATTTTTCAGCTATTCATATGTTTTAGACCCTGTTTAAAAAATGCTTTCCGGCAGCTGCGGTTTGGGTTTGTGGGATTTAAAAACACTCTCTAGTTTATGACAGATAGTGCAGGTCAAGAGAAGGAGGCCAACCAGAACAGGCGTCTCTTTCACTCCCACCTGCCTTATATAATAATATCTCTATACCTCTCGGACAACCGTTCAAAATGTTCTTTTTCGATGGTTATTTTCCCCTTTCTAATACTTAAATAATTATTTTCCTGCAAGGAAAAAACGACACGGTACAGTGTTCTTAGATTCATGTGCAGCCTTTCCGCAAGCACGGTCCTTGTTAGCGTACATGTATATGGAAGCTTATGGCAGGCCTGTAAATAGAGGTAGTGCCCCAAAATATCCTTTGATGTGAATAAATTTCCTTTTTCTGCACATGCCATATTAGCAGCCGTAATATTTCCCATCACAGTAAGTGTCTGATAGCACAGCCTGCTGTTATTCTGAATGATATGAATAAAACGTTTCACCGGAATCCGGTAAATAACACATCTGCATTCAGCCAGTACATAGGCAGTATAATAATTAATATTATTCAGGTACTCTACCAGTCCCAGAATATCAAGCGGCCTCAGGTATTCTATGACATTATTGTCATTCCATGAGATCTGATTCCAGACAGATGCCCTGCCCCCGATCAGAAAGTAAAAGTAATCCAGCGGATCTTTCTGGCTCACGATCGCTTCATTCTTTTCAAAAACAAGCAGATCATCCTTGGAAGCCATTCCAGATAGTGAGATTAACGGATTCTGCTGATTATATTTCTTTTCCAAAATTATTTCCAATATCTGTTCTGTATTATACATCATCGTTATGATACCTCTTTTCGTCAAAATCTCAAAAAAACTGACACTTGTCATTTTTTATATTGTAAAGCTGTGGTAAATTAATGTCAAGTTAGAAAAAGTTTTGTGGTAATTCCACAAAATATATCCGGATATCTTTAACTACTATAAAACAAAAGCAAAGGAGCAGCGAGATGAAAAAGAGATATAAGCTGATTGGTTTTTTGGCATTTGCCATGTATTTTCTCACAGGCGCTACTTGTGTACTTGTAGGAAGCAGTCTTCCCCAGCTGGTTGAAATGTATGGGATGACATTGGAAAAGGTCGTTTTGCTGGGATCAGCATATGCACTTGGGCGGGTTCTTACTGTATATATCACAGGAAGAATGACAGAGAAACTGGGACCGATAAAGGTTCTGGCAGCAGGCATCATCCTGACAGCGAGTTTCCTTCTGGGAATTCCGTTAATTGTTAATTTCTATGCCGGCATGGTATTTGCATTTTTGGGCGGAGTCGGCATGGGGACTCAGGATGCCGTCTGCCCTGTATTATTAAGTGTTGTATTTAAGAAAAATTATGCAAGCTCTCTGAGTGGAGGGCAAGGGCTGTTTGGTCTTGGAACCTTTGTGACACCGTTTTTAATCGGAGTACTTTTGACCGGGAAGCTTCCGTTCTACTGGTGCTATTTTGTACTGACAGGTGTTGCCCTGGTCATGCTGGTGTGCATTCCTTTTGTCAGAATTGAAGAGTCTGTCCAGGGGGAAGGCTCAGAAGAACACATCGAACCATTATATGTGAAAAAAACCTGGGTTGCCTATGCCGGTATCTTTACCGTAGTTGCAGCGTTCAGCGCTGTATCCAGTACACTGGGGTTGTATATTTCCAGCTTTGCACAGAGTATGGGAAGCTCGGAGGCATCCGGAGCATTTATGCTGACCGTGTATAATGTGGGCTGTGTAATCGGAGGGTTTGTATTTGTATGGGTACTAAAATATATCAAAAGCCAGACCGTCCTGCTGATCAACTGTGCCGGAGCCTTTGCGGCTATTGCAGTTTCCATGATTGTAAATACCACACAGTTTTATTTTATCGGATTATTTATAACCGGATTATTCCTGGGCGTCCTTTTCAGCGTCATCGTGGCAATTGCAACACGCATTAATTCCAAACGGGTAAGCGTGGCAAGTTCCCTGGTAGCAACAGCCAGCGGCATCGCGGATTTCCTGACACCGGTAATTACAGGCATGGTTATTTCCAAATTAGGAATCGGATTCTCTTTCAAATTTACATTAATCATGCTGGCAGTCTGCATTGCATCTGCAGCAGTCTTAAAGCTGATTACAACAGAGGATAAAGAAAAAGTAAGAATCATTCAACAATAAAAACAGATAAGGAGATCATAATTATGGAACAGAAGAAAAAAATTATCATTGACACAGACTGCGGATCAGATGACGCAATGGCAATCGCCATGGCACTGAACGATCCGGCATATGAAATTGTAATGATTTCAACCGTATCCGGAAATGTAAATGCAGTTCAGGCTACCATAAATACACTGACTACCATTGAATATGCCGAGACCTACGAGCCGCCGGTATATCAGGGCGCAGATAAAATGCTTTTAAAAGAGCTGGTATATGCACATGAAACACATGGAAACGATGGTATGGGAGACATTGGACTTGTACCCAAGAGATTAAAGGCTCAGGAAGGAAACGGCATTTTAAAAATGCTGCAGTGTTTAAGAGACAGCGAACCTGGGGAAATTGATATTGTAGCGCTGGGACCTCTTACCAATCTTGCCATTGCCATCCGTTTGGATTATGAAGCCATGCAAAAAGCTGGCCGTATCGTAATTATGGGTACCGCAGGATTAGGCGCAGGCAATGTCACTCCCACAGCGGAATTTAATATCTGGCAGGATGCGGAGGCAGCGAAAATAGTAACGGAATCGGGACTAAAAGAAATCATATATGTCGGCTGGGATGCATGCCTTGGTGACAGCATGCTGAATCCTGAAGAAATCGAAAAAATCAGAAACGGAAGCAGGCTTGGGAAATTTGCAATTGACTGCAATAAAAATCTGATGGAGATGAACCGGGAACGGTTTGGGGATGCCTATCTGGATATGGCTGATCCCTCTGC
>NZ_JAWYAJ010000033.1:0-1628 GCF_034124845.1 Robinsoniella sp. | reverse complement strand
CGTACAGTATTTCTGCAGACATTTTATCCGGTAAGGTACTGTCAAAATAATCATTAATCAAGGGCAGGCATTCTTTGCGGAAATCATTTCCCCCAAGGGCAATGTATTGCGGATTTAGAATACAGCAGATTCCTGCAATTAGTTTTGCTATAATTCGGGAATATTTCTTATCATCTAAAGGGGAAGACAGCAAATCATCCAGCGTCTTTGTTTCATCCACCGGAAACAGTCCCAATTCTCCTACAAAGTTATTCCAGCCCCGCAAAACTCTTCCGCCAGAAAGAAAACCTGCACTTAGGCAATCGTTATCAAAATGGATATATGCCATATTTATATTTTCACATATTTCTTCCGGGTATTCTTTTAAATAACATCTTCCAAATCCCAGTGTAATGGCATTCAGATCATTTTCCAAAATTACCGGTATTCCATACCGCTGATGTATCGCCTCCCCAATGGGATGATCCTCCAACTGGCCCAGGGGATTTTTTCTCTGATAATTATGCCCATTGACAATTCCAGGAACACCAATACCGATAGACTTTATTTCTATCCTGGTTACCAGTTCATCCAAAAATAAACAGATCGATTCTATGGCATTTTCTCCAGCAGGTAATATACCGCTGTCCTGAATTTCCCCACAGATATTAACGGTTAAATAACGGATACTATCACTTCCCAGACACAGCCCGACCCCGAAAAACCGGTTTTTATTTAATTCGTAGCGGACAGCCTTTCTTCCCCCAATCGATTCATCATATCCGGCATCCACAATCTCGTTATTCATCATCATTTCCGTTAACAGAGTTCTTACAGTTGTGACACTGATTTTCGTTGCCTCTACAATCTCAGACCGTGTAGCTGAGCCCTTTTCTTTAATCGCCTTACGTACAACCGAAAGATTTACTTGTTTTAAAGCATGAGGCTTCCCTAATATATCTTTCATGTTACCTCCTGTCTGACAGACTTTTATAATATACTTATATAAGTTTATAACAAAAGTATATACTCTGTTGTGCTTAAAGTCAAGTGTTAATATCTATGGCATAATATATTTTCGGATGACACCGGGTGAAGCACTGCTGGCTATTCATTCACCTGTTTGACAACGTACTTCATCAGGTTGGTTTTGTTGGTTACTGTTTTGACCCTTCGGAAACTCACAGTAACAGCCGGAAATAGCATCTCAGTTACATATACTGGGGCAGTTCTGGAAACTTTCCAACAGGCATTGAAGATGTGATTAAGTACAGCTTCTGGATGATGAAATTTAACGGGTTTGCGTGATTAGTCTCAAACACGCATAATCACAAAGTAAACGAAGAAAAACCATACTTTTGTAAAAATTAAATTATTTTTAGAGTTTACAATACTATGTAACATTTTAATTCCAATTTGTAATTTTTTTCTTACAAATATGACAATATATTTAAATCTTAATCCAATCTCAATTTACCGCAAACATTATTTATGATATATTTTCTAATATATTAGTACATACTAATAGATTTAATTAACACACTCCGCAGCGCCCCACGCTGTGGAGTACTCCCAAGGAATATATGATTATATTTGTGGAAATATATCTTCTTCACAATTATGGGCTCGGCTGACTTCTCACAGTTCAT
>NZ_JAWYAJ010000032.1:0-1562 GCF_034124845.1 Robinsoniella sp. | reverse complement strand
AAAAACCACTACAATCCTTTTAACGAAGCCTGTTACCTGGCTGATAAAATAAGGGAACTTCAGGCCGAAGGCGTGCCGCTGAAAGAAATAGCGGTCTTTTACCGTTTACAGAGCCAGTCGGAGGTCATGGAGAAGGTATTTGGTGAAAATGGTATACCGTATGAAGTTTCTATGAAAAAGACGATTCAGGATATACCGGTATTAAAATGGATGGTAAAATTGTTACGTTTCTGTGTAAACCCGGAAGATATTCTGTCGGCATTCTATGTGCTGAATGACCGGGATTATGGAGAGCGGCTGTCTAAAAAACAAGCATGGAAAGTGATAAAACATCAGGATAGCGACCTGTTGTGCAAATCAAAATTATATGCAAGTATGAAGGGATTTGCAGATCAGATCAATAAAATACATAATCCGGAAGACCTTTACCGGTATTTTGAAATGGATGAGTATCTCATGCCTACTTCCTCATCTTTTTCAGAAGACAAAAAGTATGTCCTTGATCTGGCAGACATTTTATTTACATACATCCGGGAAAAGCAGATGCCGTTCATGGAGGGGTTAATGGATTACCTCAACTCATCAGCATTGTATGGTGTTAATATTTTACAGAAGGATATCAGAAGTGAGACAGAATCCGTGAAGCTGATGACACTTCATGCCTCTAAGGGGCTGGAGTTTTCCCATGTTTTTATCACAGGGGTAAATTATGGACTGATACCACTGCACACGAAAGATTTTGAAGAAGAGGACGAAGAACGAAGACTGTTTTTTGTAGGGATTACAAGGGCAAAAGATTATCTGGAACTATCCTATTATACCAATCCGGATTACTATCGGGTGATACCTGGTGCAAGCAGATATATCCAAATGATTCCAACTCATTTGATACGGCAGGATGCCGGAGAGAAAACCGAAGTGAATCTCCAGGAATTGAAGCGGCAGATCCAGCAGGCAAAAAAAGAGGGAATGCCGGCAAGTTTATCTAATAAGGAATCAGAAGAACAGAAAGCACAGGATATGGTGAGCCATAAAAAGTATGGAATTGGAAAAATATTAAAAGAAGATGATCTCATAATTGAGGTGGAGTTTGAAAATTACGGGGTGAAAGAATTTATGAAAGCGTTTAGTGAGTTGGAATCCTTATGAGCCTTTCATCGGATCGTATTCAGGTTGCCTTAGCCTCATGTAATATGAGATATCCGTGAATTTAAAATATATACTTGTCTAGGAATAAATTTTAATGTATAATTTTACTATTACAGTCACATTCTGCGGGTACACTGGTTTACTCCCGCGAGCAGTCGCCAAACGGACACGCTGGCGCGTCCATTTGGCGACTGCCGCGATGACTGACCATGGCAGGCCGGTCCGGCTGCGATAACTGTAGTCTGCTGTGCATTTATATCCAGTAGATACCGACTATGTGACTCAGGAGCGTGTTTGAAAGTGTGACGTGCGCTGTCAGAAAGCAATTTTAAATACACTCTGGTAATTATAAAAGAAGAGAGAGGGAATTGTATGGAAAAAAAGAAGAAATCAAATGGTGGTGCACTGTTGGG
>NZ_JAWYAJ010000031.1:0-10627 GCF_034124845.1 Robinsoniella sp. | reverse complement strand
AGGTTGGAAGATCTGCTGAACAAAGCCAACACCCTATCCAGCCATACCCTCTAGAGCGTGGTTTAAGATTATACACAATAGAACTGCAGAATAAGAGCGGTTCTATTTTTTTCTTCTTTTTTATATTTTTTGAAATTAAGTATTGACATTTACAATATTATCCTGTATAACATAAATATATTATTTAATATATCGGTTTGGTAGGAAATAAATAAGAAAAGGTGATGAAATGAAAATCTCAACAAAGGGAAGATATGGTCTGCGGGCACTGGTTGATCTGGCATCTCATTCTACAAGCGAAGCAGTGTCTCTGGCAAGTGTGGCGAACAGGCAGAGAATATCCGTTAATTATCTGGAGCAGGTTTTTGCAACACTTAGAAAAGCCGGATTAGTAAAAAGTATCAAAGGGCCGCAGGGAGGATATATGCTTGCTGTGAAGCCGGAAGAGATGCAGGTATCAGATATTTTAACAGCACTTGAAGGTAAATTCAGTATTATAGATGAAGTAGCACCGGAAGAACAACAGGATAAAGTGCAGATGGCGATTAACGAGCTGGTTTGGGAAAAGATTAATCAGCAGGTAAACCACTATCTGGAAAGTACGACCCTTTCGGATTTGGTAGAAGAATATCAGAAATTAAACGGAGAAGAAGAATATATGTACTATATTTAATCAATTTAGGATATTTCGTATTCTTTCAATGATAATTCCTACTTAGTTAATAATATTAATTGGAATACTAAGTGCTTAAAAGGGCACAGTATGAAAATAAATTGTGGTAACAACCACGTGCTGCTGCAAGCGGTAGAAGAATAACTCGTTAGACAATGAGAATATAGTGAAAAGTGAGGAGAAATATTATGAGTAAAAAGAGAGAATTAAAATTTGAGACCCTTCAATTACATGTAGGACAGGAAAATCCCGATCCGGTGACAGATGCAAGAGCTGTACCGATCTATCAGACATCTTCTTATGTTTTCAAAAACTGCGCCCATGCCGCAGCACGTTTTAACCTTACGGATGCAGGAAATATCTATGGGAGGCTTACGAATACCACACAGGATATATTCGAGCAGCGTATAGCAGCGCTGGAAGGCGGTGTGGCAGCACTTGCAGTCGCTTCCGGTGCAGCTGCTATTACATATACATTTCAGAATCTGGCACATGCAGGCGACCACATCGTAGCAGCCAAGACAATATACGGAGGAACCTATAACCTTCTGGAGCATACGCTTCCGGAATACGGGATTACAGCAACCTTTGTAGACCCGGATGTAGAAGGCAGCTTTGAAGCAGCAATCCAGGAAAATACAAAAGCGGTCTTTATTGAGACTATCGGCAATCCAAATGCAAGCCTGATTGATATTGAAAAGGTTGCGGAAATTGCTCATGCGCATAAAATACCATTAGTGGTTGACAGCACTTTTGCAACCCCTTATCTGGTACGCCCAATTGATTTGGGAGCAGACATTGTGGTACATTCCGCCACAAAGTTTATTGGAGGACACGGAACAACCATCGGTGGTGTGATTGTGGACAGCGGAAAGTTTGACTGGGAAGCATCCGGAAAATTCCCGTCACTTACAGAGCCAAACCAAAGTTATCATGGAGTAAGTTTTACAAAAGTCGTTGGTCCGGCAGCATTTGTAACCAAGATCCGTGCAATTTTACTGCGTGATACAGGGGCAACACTTTCTCCGATACATGCATTTATCTTCTTGCAGGGCTTAGAGACCTTGTCACTGCGTGTAGAGCGTCATGTAGAGAATGCGCTGAAGGTTGTGGATTATTTAAGCAAACATCCACAGGTAGAAAAAGTAAATCATCCGGCGCTTGCCGACAGCCCTTATCATGAACTGTATCAGCGTTACTTCCCTAAGGGAGGAGCTTCGATCTTTACTTTTGAAATCAAGGGCGGATCCAAGGAAGCACAGGATTTTATTGATCATCTGGAAATTTTCTCTTTACTTGCCAATGTAGCAGATGTAAAATCATTAGTAATTCATCCAGCAAGTACTACGCATTCCCAGATGACAGAAGAAGAACTTGCAGGCTCAGGAATCAAACCAAATACAATCCGGTTATCAATCGGTACGGAACACATTGATGATATTATTTATGATTTAGATCAGGCATTTCAGGCAATTGCCAAGTAAGGGTAAGCCGGAAGCCTAGAGCCTGTTTGAAAAATCATTCCTGCCGTCTGTACGCCCCACTTTGCGGTATATTCCCCCGAATTCAGGTTACATAGTATGCTTGTCGCCTTCATTTGTGAGAAATCTCCCACAAACCGGAACGCACAGCTGACAGTCTGTATTTTTCAAACACGCTCTGTCGCATTTAAGAAAGGATGTTTAAAATGGCTAATATATATGGAAGTATTACAGAATTGGTAGGAAAAACTCCCCTTGTGGAATTAAAAAATATTGAAAGTGCTTTAGGGCTGGCCGGAAGAGTAGTGGTGAAATTAGAATATTTCAACCCGGCAGGCAGCGTAAAAGACAGAGTGGCAAAGGCCATGGTAGAAGATGCGGAAAATAAAGGATTTTTAAAACCGGGTGCTACGATTATCGAGCCAACCAGCGGAAATACGGGAATTGGGCTTGCAAGTGTAGCAGCGGCAAAAGGATATAAAGCGATTTTCACGATGCCTGAGACTATGAGCATTGAAAGAAGAAAATTGCTTCTGGGATATGGTGCTGAAATTGTTCTGACGGAAGGATCTAAGGGAATGAAGGGTGCAATTGCAAAAGCGGAAGAACTTGCAAAAGAAATCCCGAATGCTTTTATTCCGGGGCAGTTTGAAAATGCAGCCAATCCCGCAATCCATGCAGCTACAACGGGACCGGAGATCTGGGCAGATACGGATGGGGCAGTGGATATGTTTATTGCCGGTGTTGGAACCGGCGGAACATTAAGCGGAACCGGCGTATTCTTAAAATCCAAAAAGCCGGAAGTAAAAGTAATCGCCGTAGAGCCTGCAGCATCCCCCGTTTTATCCAAAGGAACCGGCGGACCTCATAAAATACAGGGTATTGGTGCAGGGTTTGTACCTAAGAACCTGAATCAGAATGTCTATGATGAAATTGTGACAGTGGAAAATGCTGAAGCGTTTGAGGCTGCAAAGCTAATTGCGAAAAAAGAAGGAATTCTCGTTGGAATCTCATCCGGAGCGGCTCTTCATACTGCAATAGAATTTGCGAAGAAACCGGAGAATGCAGGCAAAACTATTGTTGCACTGTTACCGGATACCGGAGAGCGTTACCTTTCAACAGAATTATTTGAAGCATAAGTATAGATTAGGCGCCGGTCTTTTGACTGGCGCTTTCTTTATGAATAGAAAGATGAAAAAGCTTTGTAACAGTTCAGACGGCATGAACTGTTACACATCCAGCCCATTGAAATTCGCCTTCGGCGAAGGACTGAATGTCTACATGCTCCAGGTTTCGTACGATCTGCGCAGTAAATGCGCAGATCTGTCTGAACTGTTACGAAGCTTTACATTGCAATTTCATTTTATTTTAATAACAGCTTTCTTTTATGGGAAAAATATTGTAGAATGTAAGCAAATATGGGAAAGACTGCAATGGAAAATAAAAAGAGTAGGAATTGCAAAAATGGAGCAGATTACAGATTATAAACTATTACTGGATACGGCAGTGCTGGCAGGACAGATCATGCTGCGTAATGGTGCGGAAATTTACCGGGTGGAAGATACCATACACCGCATCTTAAAGGTATCCAGCCTAAAGACCACGGAAGCTTACGTCACTACAACCGGCATGATTGTTACGCTGGATGATCCTCAGATTGATTCTCTGACTGTTATCAGAAGAATTGCAGACCGGGAGACGAACCTCAATAAAATCACGCTGGTTAATACCATCTCCAGAAGATTTTGTGCAGGGGAAATTACATTGAAAGAAGCGTTTCATGATTTGAAACATCTGGAATCCCGGGAGTATTCCCAAAGGGTGCTGGACATTTCTACGATTATAGTAGCATCAGCGTTTGCGCTTTTACTGGGCGGAACGGCAATGGATGCCTTAGGAGCGGCAATTGACGGAGCACTTCTGGTATTGGTGCTGAAACTGGGCATTAAAATTGGTTTTAATCCCTTTTTTAAAGATGTAGCTGCATCTGCCGTTATCGCCGTAGGTGCAATCCTTTTATCCAGGATACCTTTTGCAGTTATGAATATGGACATGATCATCATTGGTACCATCATGCCTCTGGTGCCTGGAGCAGCCATAACCAATGCCATAAGGGATACACTGCAGGGCGACTATGTTGCAGGCGGGGCAAAAGCCCTTGAAGCATTTGTAAAAGCAGTAGCAATCGTAATTGGCGTGGCATTTGGAATGCTTATAATGGGAGGTGTGAAGGCATGATTGTACAGGTGGTAGGTGCTTTTATTGCAATACTTGCATTTTCAACGGTAATACAGGTGCCGAAAAAATATTTGGTTTACTGCGGTCTGATCGGAGCATCAGGGTGGCTTGTGTATCTGCTGAATGCAGACAGCAAAGGCATTGTAATGGCAAACTTTCTGGCGGCACTTGTGATTGCGCTGATTTCTCATGTATTTGCAAGGATATTCAAGGCTCCGGTAACAGTGTTTTTAATACCGGGAATTCTGGTTATTGTACCGGGAGCAGGCATGTATCGGACGGTTTACCAGATCTTTTTAGGAGAACAGCAAAAGGCAATGAATTCGCTGCTACAGACGATTGAAATAGCGGGAATGATTGCGTTGGCTGTATTTATCATGGACTCTGTATTTGATATGATTCGAAATAAGAAGTGGAAAAAAGTAAAGGCGGAATAGAATTTCTAATCCGCTTTTACTTATATTTAGACAGTGAAAGACCCAAGCAGGGGAGCTACTTGGGTCTTTCGAGGGGAGTATAAATAATTAATAAGGGGTTTGTAAAAAAAATTTTTTGAAGGGTAAATTCTTTTTACATCTCAAATTATAATATAGATTGGAAAAAAATGCAATACATATTTTTTACTATTTTTGAGATAATAAATTTTGTAATAAAAATATTTATTATTCAGGAGGGAATGAAACTATGGCAAAGAATATGAATTCTAAAAACCAGACTCAAAATAGTACTAACAACTATGAATCTAGCGTAGAATCAAAGAACAAAGCAAGTAATAAAGCAAGCAATTCTTATAAGAATGCAAGCGAAAAAAACAGTGCTTATAACAGTACTAATGAATCCGAGAATTCCTATAACTCTTACAAGAACAGCAACAATTCTTATAAGAACGCTACCAGCAACAATACTTCCAAAAATGCAAGCCGCAACTCTTCTTCAGACTGTCACCACGAATCTGATGAATACAGCGATTGCAACTACTAAACCATTTCATAACATCAGACTGTGACAGCAAGTAAAGTCAAATACCCCGTTGCGGGGAATTTGTTCTCCGCTTCCGCTCCGGTCGATGCTGAACGAACGTCCACTGGACGTTCAGTAACCCTCGCGGCAGTCGCCAAATGGACGCGCCAGCGTGTCCGCTTGGCTCGTTGCCCGCGGGAATTAAATGGTTTTGAAAAGATGGAGTCTTGGCCACAACTCGGCCGGGGCTCTGTTTTTTTGCACACTTATCAAAATTCCTGCATATATTATGTCAGGAAGGAGTGTATGTATTTATGAATTTTGAGATGATTGCACCGAAACAGCTGGATACGTACGTCAGGGATAAAAGCGCATTTATTATAGATCTCAGAACACCGGACGAATTCGTAGAACGTCATATTAAAGGAGCAGTAAATATCCCTTATGAAAATTTGGGCAATTGTTATACACTGCCCCAGGATATGATGATTATTGTATATTGTGAACGTGGTTCCATCAGTATGGCTGCAGCCAGGGAACTTGCGGAAAAAGGCTATCATGTAAAGACTATGATCGGTGGAATCCACGCTTACCGTGGAAGATACCTGGAATCCTATCGCCACACGCTATAGTTCGCATTTTGAAAATATTAAGGAAGTAAAAATATTGACAGGTGCAGACACTGGCATTAATATAGGAGATAGATGAATAGAATGGAGGAAATGCAAATGAAACTTATGTTTGCGTCAGATATACACGGCTCATCTTTTTTCTGTAAAAAGATGTTAGAGGCATACCGATTAGAAGAGGCTGAACGCCTGGTGCTTCTGGGAGATATTCTTTATCATGGACCAAGAAATGATTTGCCAAAGGAATATGCTCCCAAAGAGGTCATCGCCATGCTGAATCCTTTGAAAAGCAAGATTTATGCAGTAAGAGGCAATTGTGAGGCAGAAGTGGACCAGATGGTGTTGGAATTCCCTGTATTGGCAGATTACTGTATAATTATGGAAGGGAATAAAACGATTTATGCCAGCCATGGCCATGTCTTTCACAAAGACAATCTGCCTCCTTTGGCAGAAGGGGACATTTTTATTCATGGACATACCCATGTACCTGCTGCCGAGAAATATCCGCATTTTACCTTGTTAAATCCGGGTTCCGTGTCTTTGCCGAAAGAGGGAAATGTGCCAACATATGGAATATTGGAAAATGGATTATTTACCATAAAAGATTTTAATGGAAATACCGTAAAGCAGCTGGCATTATAAGATACCTGCAAATGCAGACAGATAGGAGAAAAGATGAAACAGATTGAATTGATAGCACCCTGCCATTTTGGGCTGGAAGCCGTTTTAAAACGGGAGATTATTGACCTTGGATATGAAGTCAGCCAGGTAGAAGATGGACGAGTTACCTTTATCGGGGATATGGAAGCAGTGAGCTATGCCAATGTATTTTTAAGGTCGGCAGAGCGTATACTTTTAAAAGTCGGAAAGGTCCATGCCGAAACATTTGATGAATTATTTGAGCGGACAAAAGAACTTCCATGGGAAAACTTTATTCCTAAGGACGGTAAATTCTGGGTAACCAAAGCAACTTCGATTAAGAGCCAGCTGTTTAGTCCCACCGATATACAGTCGATCATGAAAAAGGCCATGGTTGAGCGTTTAAAGGGCGTATATGGCATCCAATGGTTTGAGGAGACAGGTCCGGCTTACCCGGTTCGTGTATTTTTTATGAAAGACGAAGCTACAATTGGGATTGATTCCTCCGGTGTCTCTCTACACAAGCGGGGATACCGGCAGCTTACCAGCAAGGCACCCATAACCGAGACGCTGGCGGCTGCACTGATTATGCTGACACCCTGGAACAAGAGCAGGATTCTGGTGGATCCGTTCTGCGGAAGCGGTACTTTTCCCATCGAAGCGGCGTTGATGGCGGCAAATATTGCACCGGGAATGAATCGTTCTTTTCTGTCGGAAGACTGGGACAACCTGATCGCGAAGAAACACTGGTACAATGCGATGGATGAAGCCCGGGAAAATGTAAATGACAAGATTGAGGTGGATATCCAGGGATATGATCTGGATGGGGATGTAATTAAATCCGCCAGAGAAAACGCAAAGCTGGCGGGAGTTGACCATCTGATCCATTTTCAGCAGAGAAGTGTCTCTCAACTGAGACATCCCAAAAAGTATGGTTTTGTAATTACCAATCCGCCTTATGGTGAACGAATTGAGGATAAAGAGAATCTGCCCGGGTTGTACCGGGAAATTGGTGAAAGCTTTAAACGGCTGGATTCCTGGTCGGAATATCTGATTACTTCCTATGAAGAAGCGGAAAAGTATATCGGGAAAAAGGCTGATAAGAACAGAAAGATTTATAATGGAATGATAAAAACGTATTTTTATCAATTCCTGGGTCCCAGACCGCCTAAGATCAAAAAATAAGGGGTAGACATTGATTAAAAAAATTCAGACATTCATTGGTATTCTAATCATTGTGCTGATTGGATACGGGGCGTTTCAATATATGGAGCCGGAAATTCGAGGACTGTTGGACGGCAAAAAGCAACAGGATCAAAGGGAGTCGGAAAAAGGTTCTAAAAACCAATATTCGGCACCAGAAGACCATACGGAGCGGGCAGCCACAGATAAAATGGAAAAGCTTCCTGCGTCCTATGACAGCCGGAATGAGGCGAGAGCACCTGTTATTAAAAATCAGGGGGAACTTGGCACCTGCTGGGCGGTAGCCACGTCCTCGGCTTTGGAAGCATCCCTGCTGCCACGGGAGCACCTGGTGTTTTCTGCAGACCATATATCTCTTCAAAATCATTTCGCAAAAAACCAGAATGATGGCGGGGATTATACTATGGCAATGGCGTATCTTGCCGGCTGGCAGGGACCGGTGCTGGAAAAGGATGACCCTTACGGCGATGGTGTATCACCGGATGGCCTGGCTCCGGTGAAGCATGTCCAGGAGATTCAGATGATTAAGGATAAAGATTATGAGGCGGTAAAACGGGCAGTTTATGACCATGGCGCCGTCCAGTCTTCCCTTTATATGGATCTTCAGAATACCGTAAGTTCCTCGGTGTTCTTTAATAAAATCAACAGCACATACTGTTATGTGGGGAATGCACGTTCCAATCATGATATCCTGATTATTGGCTGGGATGACAACTATCCGGCGGCTAAGTTTAATGCGGATATTAAGAAGGACGGGGCATTTATCTGCCAGAACAGCTGGGGACCGGACTTTGGGGAAGAAGGTATCTTTTACGTATCTTATGAAGATGCTAATCTGGGGAATAATTGTGTTACTTATTCCAGAGTTGAAAATACCGGGAACTATAATGATATCTACCAGACCGACCAGTGCGGCTGGGTTGGGCAGATTGGTTATGGTTCGGATACCTGTTATTTTGCCAATGTATATGAAGCCAGGCGGGATGAAATGTTGAGTGCCGTGGGATTTTATGCTACCGGGAAAGATACGGAGTATGAAATACATATCATTGAAACGTTTGACGGACCTTCATCGTTGATATCCTGGAGCCCGGATCAAACCGGTAAGTTTGACAACGGAGGATACTACACCGTAGACCTAGATGAACCGGTAAAAGTATCTGAGGGACAGCGGTTTGCCATCATGGTAAAAATTAAATCCCCTGGTCTTCAGTATCCGGTTGCTACGGAATATCAGGCTGATGAAGCCACAAAGAACGTGGATATATCTGATGGTGAAGGGTATATCAGCATGAGCGGGTATACCTGGACCAGAACGGAGACGGAGCATTCCTGCAATGTTTGTCTGAAGGTGTATACAAGAGAAGCATAGCTTTTATGTATGAGGGCGTGTTTGAAAATTCATTCCCCGTGTGTTATAATTTTTTTAAAATTTACGGAAAGAAAAGGGTGGAACGGTGAGTAAAAGAATTATTTTTGCAACTGGAAATCAGGGTAAAATGAAGGAAATAAAAATGATACTGGGGGACATGGATGTAGAGGTATTATCCCTGAAAGAAGCCGGTATCGAAGCGGATATTGTAGAAGACGGCGCAACATTTGAAGAAAATGCTGTAATTAAAGCGAAGACCATTATGGAAATGACGGGTGATATTGTACTGGCGGATGATTCCGGACTTGAAATTGATTACCTGAATAAAGAGCCGGGGATTTATTCAGCCAGGTATATGGGAGAGGATACGTCCTATGATATTAAAAACAATAATCTGATCGAACGCCTGAATGGGGTGCCGGATGAAGAGCGGACGGCTCGTTTTGTATGCGTGATTGCAGCAGCTTTTCCAAACGGCGATATATTGACTACAGAAGGAACCATTGAAGGCATGATTGGTTATGAAATAAAAGGAAGCAATGGATTCGGATATGATCCCATATTTTATCTCCCGCAACATCAATGCACCACAGCAGAGCTGGATATGGAGTTGAAAAATGAATTGAGCCACAGAGGAAAAGCACTTCGGGCAATGAAAGAAGAATTAAAAAATAAAATTTAGAGGAGATTGGTGCCAGATGAAGATCCTGATTGTAAGTGATACGCATCGCAGAGATGCCAATTTAAAAGAGGTCTTATTAAAAGTTAGCCCCATCGACAAATTAATCCATCTGGGCGATTCAGAGGGCAGTGAGGACTATATCAGACAGATTGCCAACTGCCCGGTACATATCGTAAGCGGAAATAATGACTTCTTCAGTGATTTGCCTCGAGAAGAAGAACTGCAGCTTGGGAAGTACAAAGTTTTGCTCACTCACGGACATTATTATTATGTATCTCTGGATACCCGCTCCATCAAAGAGGAAGCAAGAGCAAGAGGCTTTGATATTGTTATGTTTGGACATACGCACAGACCGGTTTTAGAGATTGAGGAAGATGTTACAGCACTAAATCCCGGCAGTTTATCCTATCCCAGACAGGATGGGAGAAAACCAAGCTATATTATTATGGAAATTGATCATAAAGGAGAAGCACATTTTACCTTAAATTATTTAGGGTGAAGAGCGCGATTTGACCAATTTGAAGAAATAAATTCAAAAAATAAATTGGCGAAAAAGCCCGAATATTCAGCACTTTCGGGCTTTTTCAAAAAAATAAAAAAATATTTGAAAAAAGTTGTTGACATTTGGGTTGAGCTATAATATAATATGTCTTGCGTCAGGGAACAGACGAAACAACAAAAACAAACAAGACACCATCGGGGTGTGGCTCAGCTTGGCTAGAGCGCCTGGTTTGGGACCAGGAGGTCGCA
>NZ_JAWYAJ010000030.1:0-2320 GCF_034124845.1 Robinsoniella sp. | reverse complement strand
TTTAAGTCATTGCTAAATGGCTTTCTTTTTGTATGCAAATTGGGCAGCGGGTGTACACCGCATACCTATTATGAGTGAAAAGAAGAGATTGAATTGGAGGAAAATGAATGAAAGAAAAATTATATAAATTATTTCTCATATTAATGGTGAGTCTGTCCTTGGGCTCAGGTTCCATAAACCAAAATGAGATAGTTAAGATGCTGGAAGCTCTTTCGGGAACAGGTAAAGCGCAGGTTCATCAACTTGTAGAAGAAGAAAAAGAGACTGAAGAAATAAGAAAAAAGAAGAAATTCTCCTTTATTTTCAAGATATTCTATGATTGATAGTACAGACTATTGACCTATTAGGTAAATAGATGTATAATGGCATTAACCTGATAGGTCAATAATTATCTTATGCCCACCAAGTGAGACTTACAGTCGTTAGAAAGCAACCTAAAATACAACTGGCAAGGAGAAATACATGGCAACAAAAATTTATGATTTAGATACCAACCGACGCAATGCCATTCTAAATGCGGCACTAAAAGAATTTGCATTAAGGGGATATGACAATGCATCCACAAATGTAATTGCAAAGGAGGCGGGAATATCAAAACCTTTGATGTTTCATTACATAGGCAGTAAACAAGACTTGTTCTTATATGTTTACGACTATTTTGCCGAGTTGTTAAATAAAGAATATTATCAGTTAATCGATTATGGTGAATCAGATATTTTTAACAGACTCCACCAATCCTTACTGCTTCAAATTAAACTGTTAAAGGAATTTCCCTGGGTCTTTGAGTTCAATAAACTATCGGCAGGAACTCAATCTGAATATATCAACAGCGAATTAGAGAAAAGAAACAGTAGGAAGTATGCAGAATGTTATCCGGCGATATTTGACGCTATAGATACGTCCGGATTCAGAGAGGAATTAGATATTGAAAAATGCAAACAGATCATTCTGTGGTCCTGTGTGGGTTTTTCCAATCAAATGTTAGAAAGCATCAGAAATACCAAATATTCCCGACTGGACTATCAATCTATGGAAAAGGCATTGAATGATTTATTGACACAACTTAGAAAGATATTTTATAGAATTGAAAAGTAACGATAATTAGAAACTAAAATGAAGTACTACCAGCATTAAAAACGATAATTTATGGAGGTGCCGATGGAAAAATTCAAAGCCCCAGTGGTTGTTCAATTTCCCCTAAGGGGAGAATGGGCTGTTCCTAATACGCCTGGTACACGCATTCCAAGCCACGGCACGAATTTGTTGGGAACGCGATATGCCTATGACTTTCTTCAGTTGGACTGGAAGCGAAAGGGCAGCCCCTGTTACAGTGTCAGTCCCTTATCCTATCTTCTGGCGGGTGTATCTGTGAACCGTTGTTACTGTTATGGAAAAGAAATCTATGCGCCCTGTGCCGGAACTGTTATAGAAATAGAAGATCATTGTAAGGAACGAGAAAAAGCAAGATTGCTTTCCGATTTTAGACGTGCCGGTGCAAACAGCAGATTTGATCCTGACAGAGATGATGTAAGGAATTTAACCGGTAATTTCATAATCATGAAGCATAGCGATGGTATCTATGCAGCGTTTTGCCATCTTAAGCCTGGTTCTGTCAAAGTGTCGGTGGGACAAGCCGTGAAAAAAGGAGATATTTTGGGGTGTATTGGTCATACCGGGAACTCCATGTTCCCCCATCTGCATTTTCAACTAATGGACAGTGCAGACATTTCTGCGGCAAATGGACTGCCCTGTGCCTTTGAACAATACGAAGTGTGCAATCAGGGAAAATGGGAAAAGATATATGGCGGTATTCCAAATGCTGCACAAAGAATCCGGTTTTCTTAAATCATGCAGAGCTTGAAACGATATTTATAAAGCAGGATAAATTGCTTGTTATTCTGCCGGAAAATCATCCTAAGAAAGCTTTTGAGCGATTTCCGGTCAGTGATTTGTGCGAATAGATTATATATTCACATTACACATATCGACAGATTCAGAAATTGTGATATAATGAGACTATAAATTTGCGTAATGAGCGTGGGAGGAAGCATAATGGGCCGGAAGGAAAAGAAAAGTCCGTTTATCAGTTTTACCAGTCTGGGGATCTATCGTCGGATATTTTTGATTTTTTTTGTTATATGTATTCTGATTACAATATTCAGCTTTCTGTATTACAGTCGATTATCTTCTACGATTCGAGAGGAGAGTGAAGCCTATCTGCAGGAAAATTCCCGCCGCAAAGGTGCCAAAGTAGACCCTATTGTCAATGATAATTAAGATGTGCTTCATACAATTGCGGCTTCAATGGAATAAACTGGTA
>NZ_JAWYAJ010000029.1:0-4363 GCF_034124845.1 Robinsoniella sp. | reverse complement strand
CCTGCATACCGTACAGCCTGCAGCCTGTGAAACAGTACCGGTATATAAAGAAAACCAGCGGGAATATACGTTAATAAAAACCCGCTGCTTTGGTACGCTGCTTCAAATGGAGGTAGGGGCACTTCTGGTTGGTCGCATTAAAAACTACCAGCAGGAAGGCTATGTAAAAAAAGGACACGAAAAGGGTAAATTTGAGTATGGCGGTTCTACCATCATACTCCTTGTGGAGCCGGATAAAGTAAAAATAGCTTCAGAATTTTTCGAAAATACAGAGAATGGATATGAAACTTTCATTAAGATGGGAGAGTGTATCGGTAAAATTTAATTTGTCAAGAAAAAATACTTGACAAGAATAACTTTATCGTATATGATAATCAAGGTGATTACAAATGGAAAAATTTGTGGAACAAACTTTATTATATGATTTTTACGGAGAGCTCCTGACGGAACATCAGAGAAATGTCTATGAAGATGTTATTTTAAATGATCTGTCTTATACAGAGGTGGCAGAGGAACAGAATATCAGCCGGCAGGGCGTACATGATTTGATAAAAAGGTGTAATAAGATTCTGGATGATTACGAGAACAAATTGCATCTGGTGGAAAAGTTTTTGTCTGTGAAAGAAAAAGTAGAGCAGATTCATGCGCTTTCAAAAGGACAGCAGGGGCATGAGCAGATTGAGAAAATATCCAATGAGATATTAGAGGAGTTGTAATCTATGGCATTTGAAAGCTTATCAGATAAACTGCAGAATGTTTTCCGGAATTTACGTAGTAAAGGAAGACTGACAGAAGCAGATGTAAAGACTGCATTAAAAGAAGTAAAGATGGCTTTATTGGAAGCCGATGTAAGCTTCAAGGTTGTTAAGCAGTTCATTAAGGCGGTTCAGGAAAGAGCTGTCGGACAGGATGTCATGAACGGCTTGAACCCGGGACAGATGGTCATTAAGATCGTAAATGAAGAACTCGTTAAATTAATGGGTTCGGAAACTACGGAGATCGCACTGAAACCCGGAAATGAAATTACAGTCATCATGATGGTCGGACTTCAGGGTGCCGGTAAAACCACGACTACGGCTAAAATTGCCGGTAAGTTAAAATCAAAAGGCAGAAAGCCATTGCTGGCAGCCTGCGATATCTATCGCCCGGCAGCAATCCAGCAGTTACAGATAAATGGCGAGAAACAGGGTGTGGAAGTCTTCTCTATGGGAGATAAGCAAAACCCTGTGAATATTGCAAAAGCCGCTATCGAACATGCGAAAAGCAAGGGATTAAATGTAGTAATCCTGGATACGGCTGGACGTCTTCATATTGATGAGGACATGATGAATGAATTGATTCACATCAAAGAGGCAATCCATGTAGACCAGACGATACTGGTTGTCGATGCCATGACCGGACAGGATGCGGTAAACGTATCCGAAATGTTCAATGATAAGATTGGGATTGACGGCGTAATCGTAACCAAGTTAGATGGTGACACCCGTGGCGGTGCCGCATTATCTATAAAAGCAACCTGTGGAAAACCGATCTTATATGTCGGCATGGGTGAAAAGCTCTCGGATCTGGAGCAGTTTTATCCGGAGCGTATGGCTTCCAGAATACTGGGAATGGGTGACGTTATGTCACTGATTGAAAAGGCACAGGCCAATATCGATGAAGAAAAAGCCAGGGATATGGAGCAGAAGCTGAAAAAAGCACAGTTTGGATTTGACGATTACTTAGAAAGTATGAATCAGATGAAGAACATGGGTGGAATCTCCAGTGTATTAAGCATGATGCCTGGATTCGGCAGCAAAGCCAAGGATATTGAAGGAATGATTGATGAAAAGGATATGGCGAGAAAAGAAGCGATGATTCTTTCCATGACACCGAAAGAACGTTCCAATCCGGATATCTTAAATCCATCCCGGAAGAAACGAATTGCAACTGGTGCAGGCGTTGATATCAGCGAAGTAAACAAACTGGTGAAACAGTTTGACCAGGCAAGAAAAATGATGAAACAGTTCCCTGGAATGATGGGAGGCAAAGGTGGTAAAAGAGGTAAGTTCAAACTTCCTTTTTAACATATATTGAGAATAAACCAAGGAGGTGAAAGACAAATGGCAGTAAAGATTAGATTAAGAAGAATGGGACAGAAAAAAGCTCCTTTCTATAGAATCGTTGTAGCTGATTCAAGATCACCAAGAGATGGAAAATGTATCGAAGAACTCGGTACTTACAATCCAAACATCGAGCCTAGCGAATTCAAAGTTAATGAAGAATTAGCTAAAAAATGGCTTGCTAATGGTGCTCAGCCTACAGAAGTAGTTGGTAAACTCTTCAAAATAGCTGGTATCGAAAAGTAGAACAGAGGTGAACGTGATGAAAGAATTAGTAGAAGTAATTGCAAAGTCTCTCGTTGAACACCCGGAAGAAGTAGTAGTCACTGAAAAAGAAACCGGCAAGTCTATTGTTGTAGAGTTAAAGGTTTCCCCATCCGATATGGGTAAGGTTATCGGCAAACAGGGACGTATTGCAAAAGCAATCCGTTCTGTAGTCAAAGCTGCAGCTTCTAAGGATGATAAGAAAGTGATTGTGGACATCCTGTAGCTTTTGCTATAAGATTTCATAGCGGTCAGGCCTCGTGAAAACGAGGCTTTTCTTGTTTTATTCCCGCTAGTGGAAGCGGGGATATTTGGCTTATCAGAATAGGAATGTTACGTTTGATACGTTTACAATAGAAACGATACGAAAGGAAGTAAATTATGGACGATTTACTACAGGTGGGAATCATTTCCTCCATGCATGGAATCCGGGGCGAAGTAAAAGTTTTCCCTACTACAGATGATCCCAACCGCTTCAAAAAATTAAAATCTGTACTACTGGATGCCGGAAGAGAGACTTTAGAACTTCAGGTGGAACAAGTCAAATTCTTTAAGCAGTTTGTAATCCTGAAGTTCAAAGAATTTGACAACATCAACGAAGTGGAAAAGTACAAAGGAAAAGGATTATTTGTTACCCGGGAAAATGCAGTAAAATTAAAACCCAATGAATACTTTATTGCAGACATGATTGGGATGGAGGTTTTTACAGATGAGGGCAGGAAATTTGGAATCCTCACCGATGTATTGGAAACCGGTGCAAACGATGTCTATGTAGTGGAAACAGAGGAACAAAAAGAAGTGCTTCTCCCGGCAATTAAAGAATGCATTTTAAATGTGGATATAACGGGGCGGAAAATGGAAATACACTTAATGGAAGGACTGGTGTAGTCTATGAATTACCACGTACTGACTTTATTTCCGGAAATGATTCAGGATGGGCTGAATACCAGTATCATCGGAAGGGCAATGGAAAAAGGGCTGATCAGCCTTGCAACCACCGATATAAGAGATTATTCCACCAATAAACACCATAAAGTAGATGACTACCCATACGGTGGCGGTGCAGGTATGGTCATGCAGGCTGAGCCCGTATACGGCGCCTGGAAAGCTGTTTCTGATAAAATCGGATATCGCCCCAGAGTTATCTATCTGACCCCCCAGGGCAGTGTATTTAACCAGACCATAGCCGAAGACCTGGCAAAAGAAAAGGATCTGGTCTTTCTGTGCGGTCATTATGAAGGCATTGATGAACGGGTGTTAGAGGAAGTGGTTACCGACTATCTCTCAATCGGTGATTATGTCCTTACGGGAGGAGAACTGCCTGCAATGGTCATGATAGATGCTATTTCCAGACTGGTTCCCGGCGTTCTTAATAATGATGAATCCGCACAGTTTGAATCTTTTCAGGACAATCTGCTGGAATATCCCCAGTACAGCCGCCCGGAAGAGTGGAACGGCAAAAAGGTTCCTCCGGTATTATTGTCGGGCCACCATGCCAATATCGAAAAATGGAGAAGAGAGCAGTCGGTAATCCGTACTGCACAGCGCCGCCCGGATCTGCTTGAAAAGGCAGAACTTACAAAACCGGAGCTGGAATTAATTGCTGAAATGTCTGATCCGGAAGTGTAGGAAACCGCGTATCTGTAAAGCTATGGAACCGTTACGATTATCTGTATTCTTAAGGATTTATTAAAGAATTTTATTTGACATAATACAACAAACATGATAAAATAAATAGCGTTGTGAGAAAAGAGATGGTCCTCTGTTACAGATCGTATTAAGAACATCCATATAAATAAGGAGGCACACAATGAACGATATTATTAAGAACATCGAAGCAGCTCAGTTAAGAGCTGACGCACCAGAATTTAACGTTGGTGATACTGTAAAGGTATATGCAAAAATCAAAGAAGGAAACCGTGAAAGAATTCAGGTTTTCGAAGGAACTGTTTTAAAGAAACAGGGCGGAAGCAATAGAGCTACATTTACTGTTAGAA
>NZ_JAWYAJ010000028.1:14165-20239 GCF_034124845.1 Robinsoniella sp. | reverse complement strand
AGCGCTTTTAGCTCAGCTGGTAGAGCACCTGACTCTTAATCAGGGTGTCCAGGGTTCGAGCCCCTGAAGGCGCACTAAACACTAGCTTTTTGGACGTATGAGCCTTGGGGCTGGTGTTTTTTATTGCCTGAAATGAAATAGATCAGAGGGAAAGCATTTCCCTCAGTCCGTTAATAACGGGGTGATTAGCCGGCAGCCATTCTACGGTATCCAGATGATCTTTATCCAGCCATTTTGCACCATTATGCTCCAGGAGCGTAATGGTGCCTTTTTTTATACTGCATAGATAGCAGTGCATAGTCAGATGAAAATCAGGATAGTCGTATTCTGTTGTCATAAACAGTTTTTCAGGAATTACTTCCACGGCTAATTCCTCCTGCAGTTCCCGGATCAGTGCGTCTTCGGTGGTTTCGCCGGACTCAATTTTCCCGCCGGGAAACTCCCACAGATTTATAAACTGCCCGTAACCTCTGCGGGTAGTCAGGATTTTGTGATCCTTCATTATAATAGCAGTTGCGATTTCAACCTTTTTCATAAGCACCTCCGAGAAATTATTATTTTCAATTATATCATGAGTTTTTTGGGGATGCAATGAATGCTGCATTCTCAACCGCAAGTACGATAACAGAAATAGAGCAACACGCAGCATAACATTTTCCTTCAAGTGAATATGGCGAAAAAGGTCACTTTATGGTATAGTGAAAGAAAACAGATGAAAAGGAGACTGCCATGCAAAAAGTTTTAATGATGATTTTAAAAGACTGTCCGCATTGCCATAAGGCACTGGCACTTATGGAGGAACTGAAAACAGAGCACCCTGAGTATGGGAAGACCGAGGTCAGAATCGCAGATGAATCCGTGGAAACAGAGCTTGCAGAATCTTTGGATTACTGGTATGTTCCCACCTTTTATGTGGGGGATAAAAAGGTGCATGAAGGCGTTCCAACCAAAGAAAAGGTGGAAAAAGTATTTAAAGAAGCGTTGACGGGGTTATGATGAAAAAAATACAGGTAAAAAAAATATTAGATAAATTGGATGATTTGTATGGAGTGGATAAGGATGGATTTCTTCACAGAGAGCCCTGGCAGCTGCTTCTGGCAATTATGATGAGCGCCCAGAGTACTGATGCCCAGGTAGATTTGGTACTTCCGTCACTTTATGACAGATATCAGAAAGTGGAAGAGATGGCTGAGGCTGAGATTGAGGAGCTGGAAGGAATGATTAAGACCATCGGGCTTTACCACAGTAAGGCTAAAAATATGAAAAAATGCTGTCAGCAGCTGGTGGCAGAGTACAACGGACAGGTTCCGGACAACCGTGAGGAATTAATGAAGCTGGCAGGGGTAGGAAGAAAGACCGCCAATCTTTTTATGTCAGATGCCTATGGTGTTCCAGAGATTACGGTGGATACCCATGTGAACCGGATATCAAACAAACTGGGCTGGGCGCATCATTCGGATCCGCTGAAAGTGGAACTGGAATTACAGGAAGTACTGCCAAAGGATCACTGGATCAGGATCAATATACAGCTTATCCGTCATGGGCGCGCGGTATGTAAAGCCAGGAAGCCTATGTGTGGGAATTGTGCACTATCAGAATGGTGTGAATTCCATTTGGCTGAAAATCAATTAAACAAAAGTAATAAATCAAAAGCAGTGTAATAAAAGTAAGAGGTGTAAGGATGAAAATAATCGCAATTCAGGATATCATAGACTGCAATCAAATGCTGAAAGAAAAGGAATTGGCATTCAAAGTACATATAAGGGATGCCTGCGGCAAACAGTCCTTTTGGATAGAATCACTTGGAAATGAAAGCGGGGAACTGCAGTATAAGGATATGTATCAGGCTTTGGATGCTTTTTTCGGGGAAAGAGGATGTAAGATATCATTTAGTGAAGACAAGATTAATTTTTGGGTGGGCTGAAGAATTTTTTTGCATTTTTCTGTCATCTTTGGTATTATGGATGAGGTAAATTGTTAGTTGTTATGAGATAGGAGTATGTATAATGATAAAAATGGCTTTGATAGATGATGAACAATCTGTTCTTGAATGGCTTGAGAAGTCATTGCCCTGGGAACAGTGTGGAGTCAATCTTGTTGGAACAGCAGAAAATGGAAAACAAGGCCTGGATATCATCCAAAAAGAATTGCCGGATATTGTAATTACCAGCATAGACATGCCCATAATGGATGGGTTGGAAATGATGGAAAAAGCGGTCGGTATGGGAATAGATACGAAGTTTATTGTTTTAAGCGGATATAATGAATTTGAGAATGCCCAGGAAGCGATCCGCTATGGAGTAAAGGAATATCTTCCAAAGCCGGTAACGGAAGAGCAGATACTGGAAGCTGTGAAACGGGTATCCTGCCGGATTGAAGAGAGCAAACGACGTATGGAATGGGTAAAGGAAATGTGCCAGGAACCGCACCAGGATCAGGATATGCTGACCATCGGGCTATTTCAGCAGCTGATTATGCAGATCCCTGTCCAGGATAAAGTCATACAGGATTACCGGAAGCTGACGGGGCATGGCGAGCGTACAAAATACCAGGTGATTTTAATTCGGGTAGAGGAGCAGGAAGCCCTGTCAGACCCCATTGTTCATATGATAGAAGAGTGTTTTCGGAAATATCATTTCGATGCAGCAGCGGTGAATTATCTGCCGGGGGAAATTATGCTGGTGATCAGTTATCTTGCAGATAACCTTTTGTATATTATCTTAAATGAAAATATGAAAAAAGTGACAAAGATGGTTTCAGACCGTCTGGAGAAGGAGTACCAGTTGTCCTGTACCATTGGCATCAGTGAGATACAAAAAGGACTGGAAAGTGTATATGGCTGTGCAAACCAGGCAAAGAATGCATTGGTTTTTACAACTTTAGAGGAAAATCATAATATCGTGTCTATCAGTAATCTGATGTTTGAGGATGAACAATACCATTCTCCCATAAAACGGGAACGCCAGCTTCTGAATGCACTGAAATCCGGGAATGCAGACGAGGCGGAAAGCGTATTGGATTTGATCTATGAGGAATTTTCCGAACAAAAGAAAAATTCATTGTCCATAAATAAAAAGATATGTACCGAATTGATTGTGGTGTGTATCAAGGGGATTTATCCACTTGGCATGTGCCTGAACGAACTGTTCCAGACAGAAGATGATCCGATCTATCTGATACATGATCAGAAAAGTATTACGGATGTTAAGAATATCGTGTACCGGGCAGTTCGACAGATGGCGGAGTGTATTGGAGATAAAAAATGTGAAGTACCGGATAGTGATGCCGGAAATAAATAACACCATAGGATTAGCACCGTATCTTCTATGAAAAATGGAAGATACGGTGTTTTTACAGATACAGTCAAGTATTCGGTCAGGAGAGAATAAACCGCCGGGAAGTGGATGAGCAGGCTGCGGGGAAAACACCAGGAGAGTCCCGCTTAGAATAGTAAAAATTTACTATAGACAGAATGGAAAATAAAGGGTATCATAAACATGAAAACAAAAAACTACAAATGTAATATTTGAGCGTACCCCAAATGGTAATCCACCCATCATACTATTATTTTATTACTATCAGGGGACATGCATCTGACGAGGAGGAACGTTATGAAAAAAATACACAGATATCTTGTAAAATACCTGATTGTGTTGTCCCTTACATGTCTGCTGCCGCTGCCGGCAAAGGCGGCTGTATCCAATATCAGGGGGATTGACGTATCCAGGTATAACGGAAACGTAAACTGGAACAGTGTTAAGCAGCAGGGCTATTCATTTGCTATGCTGAAGACAGGAGACGGTGCGCAGACAGGTACTTACGAAGAGGATCTGGATCAGCAGTTTGAGGCAAATTACTATGGTGCCGGAAATGCAGGAATCAAGCGCGGCGTCTATCACTTTTGCTGTACCACCACCGTGGCGGGGGCAAAAAAAGAAGCAGAGTACTGCCTGAAGATTTTAAGAGGGAGGAAGCTTGAGTATCCGGTAGTCTATGATATAGAACAAAACGGTACTTTTAAGAAGGGGAAAAAGAATACCACTGCAATTGCAAAAGCTTTCTGTGATAAAATCAGAAAGGCAGGATATACGCCAATGATCTATTCCTCTGATTACCGTTTAACCAATGATTTTGACTGGTCCAAGCTTTCCGGGATTAAAATATGGGTAGGCAGTTATGGGATTAAAAAGCCGGCATTTTCCGGATCATATGATATGTGGCAGTATACAGACAAAGGAAAAGTGCCGGGAGCAAATACAGACAGAGGTTATTGTGATCTGAATTATTCATTTATGGAAGCAGAGCAGATACGTCTGAATACGTCGGAGATAACTCTGGGTGTAAAAGAGACTTATAAGCTGAAAACTACTGTAAAACCCAGTGGTTGTACGGATTCCAAGAGATACACCACATCCAATAAAAGAGTGGCAACGGTGAACTCATCCGGTAAAATTACTGCAAAGAAATCCGGCAGTGCAACGATTACCGTAACCACAGGCAGTGGGAAGACAGCCCAATGTACCGTGAAAGTAAAAAAAGCGCCGGCAAAAATAAAGTTAAATAAAAAGTCCGTTAGGCTGAGGAGAGGCAAAACATACCAGATTAAACCAATCTTAGCTACAAAGTCCCAAAGTAATAAGATTACATATTCCTCAGAGCGCAGGGCGGTGGCATCCGTGACAGGAAAAGGTCTGGTACGGGCAAAGAAAAAGGGTATCACTCATATAACAGTGGAGACTTATAATAAGAAAAGTACCAGACTAAAAGTAACAGTAATTTAATGTCACATTATGAATAAAATGTTTTCAGAGTTTTCATAGAACGTTCAATAGTTCATCATTGAAAGTACACATTTAGAAGTTATGATATAAACATAACAAACAAAGAATTGTTATATAAACTTTTTCATAACTCCTTCCTTTTTAGCCCTGCAGTCGTGAAGCAGGGCTTTTTAATGCCCAAAATTTCTACAGCATGTCCGGTATGAGTGAAGCAAGCTTTTTAGCCAGAAGCATATGGCTGCTCTGATCCAGATGCATGTGGTCCTTTGGATGCATACGGATTCCCGGTATGGTGGATGCATCCAGAAAATAGATGCCCAGCCGTTTGGCGATGTCCTCATAATAAGCAGCCAGTGCCCGGGATTTTTCCACACAGCCTTTTCCCATTTCATCAGCTATAAAAGTATTTTCATAACCCTCTTCTATGGGAGCTGGGGCAATTATTAAGATCCTGGGATCATGATGCCAGGCATCCGTGACGGACATGGCTTTTCTGGTCAGGCGCTCCATGCCTTTTGCGATGTTCTCAGCGTTAGAGCTGAAACGTTCCTTCGTATCGTTTGTTCCCAGCATAAGAATGAGAAGATCTACAGGTTCGTGGGTCATAAGGCTTTGAAAAATTGATGACAGACCGTTTAACCCTTCAAACAGAGGATCTTCAAAGACCGTCGTTCTTCCGCTCAGTCCTTCCTCGCAGATCAGATAATCATCTCCTAGATAGCTGCCCAAAAGGCATGTCCACCGTTCGTCTTCGGAAAAGCGTCCGTTTGTCCCGGTGCAATAGCCATGAGTGTTGGAGTCTCCGAAGCATACAATATGTTTTTTCATTATAATACCTCCTCGTAATAAATTTAGATAGAATACCAAAACGTATATAAATAGAATAATACAAATAAATGTAAATAGGACAACTAAAACATATGTAAATAGGATAACATAAACATATGTAATAGAATAACCAAAACATATGTAAATAGGATAACATATACGTATGTAAATAGAATAACCAAAACATATGTAAATAGGATAACATATACGTATGTAAATAGGATAGCCAAAACATATGTTAATAGAATAATCAGAGTGTATCATGGGGCGTTTTTTAATACAATAGAATAATCGGGACAAAAGAGCCATAATGCAGAGAAGTTTTACTTCCATGTATATGGCTCTTTTCCTTTATGAGCTGCCAGAAAGCAGTTTTTAATATATACTGACAGGGTTTGCCGCTGAAATCCTGAATTTGGGGATTACCAGCATTTTGTCTCTTCTACAGCTGCTCGGATATCTTCG
>NZ_JAWYAJ010000028.1:13231-14155 GCF_034124845.1 Robinsoniella sp. | reverse complement strand
TACAGCTTTCTGATCTCAGGGTCTTTTTCATCTACCGGAAGGAATGGCAGGCGTGGGTCGCCGATGTTCACACCATCCATTCGGATGATCGTTTTACAAGCTCCATACATGGAGGGGAAGGAGCACAGGCGGTAAATGAACATGGTTACCATTACCTGCAGTTTCTGGGCAGCAGCAATATCCCCACGGCGGATGAGTTCATCCAATTTTAAATATAATTCCGGCATAGCCCCATAGGTGCCGCCAATGGCTGCATCTGCACCCATCAGTCTGCCGGCTAAAAACTGCTCATCGGGTCCGTTAAATACGATAAAGTCTTCCCCGCCTGCCTGCTTAAACCTTAAAATATCGTGACAGGGGTCGGAAGAACACTTGACTCCGGCAACCCGCTCATTTTCAAGCATCCGGTGGAATAGGCCCATGGACAGGTTAAATCCGGTGAGCTGGGGAATGTTATAAATAAAGAAAGGAAGGTCGGCAGCTTCTGTAATCGCTGTCCAGTGGCGGTAGACGCTTTCTTCACTGACATGATAGTAGACGCTTGGTACGGCGGAAGTACCGTCAGCCCCTGCCTCTTCGGCATGTTTTGCAAGTTCTTGAGAATGACGGGTATCCGCACAGCCTACATGTACGATAACAGTCATTTCATCACCGGCCTCCTGGGTTACGGCCTCCACAACTTTTTTTCTTTCATCGCTGTCCAGCAGAAAGCCTTCTCCGGTGCTGCCGCATACATACAAACTCTTAACACCCTTCTGAATATAGTAGCGGGTCAGTTTTTTTGCAGCATCCAGGTCGATATCGCCGGAAGCGTTAAAAGGAGTGTTTAAAGCAACAGTTACATTTTTGAAACGTGATACATCGTATTTTGACATGATTATCCCTCTCTTTGTCGAATATTGTTGAATTATGATAGCAGTTACT
>NZ_JAWYAJ010000028.1:0-13221 GCF_034124845.1 Robinsoniella sp. | reverse complement strand
GCTGATTATATCATTGTTGAACAAAAAAAACAACGGAAAAAGAAAAAATTTTTTTTCTAAAAAATATATTGAAAAATTTACCCGCATATGATATAGTCTATTTATCGGACAGAACAACAAAGTTTAGAATTAAGATCCGCTCATTTGGGAGCGGAGGGAAAGGAGGATATGGATGACCAAGAAGGAGATAATGGACCAGATCCAGGGAGGGCTTATCGTATCCTGTCAGGCATTAAAGGAAGAACCTCTTTATAGTTCGTATATCATGTCTCGCATGGCATATGCGGCGATGCTGGGAGGTGCATCCGGAATCCGGGCAAACACAGTGGAAGATATCACAGAGATTAAGAAGCTGGTAAATCTTCCTATTATAGGAATCATCAAACAGGACTATGAAGCGTGCGAGATCTACATAACGCCTACTATGAAAGAGGTAGATGCACTGGTAGCATGTCAAGCCGAAATAATAGCGGCAGATGCAACCGGAAGGCTCAGGCCGGACGGTATGACGCTGGATGAGTTTTTTAAAGAGGTGCGGTTAAAGTATCCGGATCAGCTGTTTATGGCTGATTGCTCCAGTATAGAAGAAGGTCTTCATGCAGCAGAAATCGGATTTGATTTCATTGGAACAACAATGAGCGGTTATACACCATATACGGAAGGAACGCAGCTTCCAAATTATGAAATGATGGAAACACTGGCAAGGGAAAGCAAAAAGCCTGTTATCGCAGAAGGCGGGATCTGGTGCCCGGAAGAATTAAAAAAGGCATTGGAAACCGGGGCATTTGCAGCCGTTGTCGGAACAGCAATCACAAGACCGATGGATATTACAAAACGGTATGTGGAAGCAATTAACCTGAAATAATTAACAGGACGTTAATTATCATAAACGAAAACTAAACTATCTTAAGGAGGAAAAGAAAAATATGAAAAGGAAAGCAATAGCACTTTTACTGGCTTGTACTATGGCACTTTCACTTGCAGCCTGCGGAGGAGGATCTTCCAGTTCAGGAACGACAGAGGCGAAGACGGAAGCGAAGACAGACGCAGCTACCGAAGCAAAATCAGAAGCGGCAGCAACTGAGGCAAAAGCAGATGAGACACAGGCAGCAGATGCGGAAACGAAAGAGGCTTCAGCCGGTGGTACAACGGAGATTACATGGTGGGCATTCCCTACATTTACACAGGAAAATGCGGGTGATGCATTTGGATCATATGAACAGAAAATTATCGATGCTTTCGAAGAAGCCAACCCGGATATCAAGGTGAAACTGGAGACAATTGACTTTACATCAGGACCGGAAAAGATTGTTACGGCAATTGAAGGCGGGACAATCTGTGATGTGTTATTCGATGCTCCGGGACGTATCATTGACTATGGTAAGAGCGGCAAGCTGGCAGAATTAAATGATATGTTTACCGATGACTTCGTAAAAGATGTTGGAAACGATCAGCTTCTTCAGGCATGTAAAGCCGGAGACACTGCTTATATGTACCCAATCAGCTCCGCACCTTTTTATATGGCATTTAACAAACAGATGGCAGAAGATGCAGGCGTAGCTGATTTAATCAAAGATGGCTGGACAACAGATGATTTTACAACTGTTATAACCGCTTTACATGACAAAGGATATAATCCGGGTTCTGTATTCTGCAGTGGACAGGGCGGCGACCAGGGAACACGTGCATTTGTGGCAAACCTCTACAGCAGTTCTATTACAGATGATGCTGTTACAAAATACACCATTAACGATGCAAATGGTGTAAAAGCCCTTGAGTTTATCAAAAAAGCAGTGGATGACGGTACTTTAATGAATGGTTCCGCATACAACGGCGGTGATGATATCCAGAACTTTGCAAACGGACAGACATCCTTCACACTTTTATGGTCTCCTGCACAGCCCGAAACCCAGAAAGAGCTGTTAGAATCCAGTAAAGTAGAGTATATCGAAGCTCCATTCCCATCCGATGACGGAGTTCCTGAATTAGAGTATCTGGTAAATGGTTTCTGCGTATTTAATAACGGTGATGATGCCAAGATCGAAGCTTCTAAGAAATTCATCCAGTTCGTATGCGATGACAGTGAATGGGGACCAAAAGATGTAATCAGAACAGGTTCTTTCCCGGTTCGCCAGTCCTTTGGAGATCTGTACAACAATGAAAGAATGACAACTCTGGCAGGCTGGACCAAATATTATTCACCATATTACAACACCATCGACGGATTTGCTGAAATGAGAACTTTATGGTTCCCAATGCTTCAGGCAGTCATGAATGGAGATAAAGACCCACAGGCGGCAGCAGATGAATTCGTACAGCAGGCAGATGCTTCCATTACAAATGCGGCAGCAACAGCGAAATAAGGATTCAGAGTAAAACTACAGAGGGCGCTGCAATCGGATATTAGCACCATAATTGCAGCGCCTGATCTGTAACATCATCTATTTATTACACTTATGGGATTTGGAGGGAAAACATGAAAAAAGTAAATAAGCTAAGAATGAGAGAAACAATAGTATCTTATTGTTTTCTGGCTCCAGCGTTACTCTTTTTTTTGATATTTGTATTAATACCTATGATAATGGGGGTATTTACCAGCTTTTTCCGCTATACAATGAAAGAATTTACTTTTGTGGGATTAAATAATTACATCACAATGATTCAGGATTCGACGTTTCAGAAATCACTGGTCAACACACTTATTATCGTAATCGGCTCCGTTCCGATTGTAGTAGCATTTGCGTTATTTGTTTCTTCACAGACATATGAGAGAAAGGCATTTGCAAGATCCTTTTTCAGATGTGTATTTTTCCTTCCGGTTGTTACTGGTACGGTTGCCGTAACAGTAGTCTGGAGATGGATATATGATCCGCTTTCCGGTATTTTAAACTACACCTTAAAGGCTGGTCATGTGATAAGTCAGAATATTATGTGGCTGGGAGATAAGAAGTATGCCCTTGGGGCAATTATTATTATCCTGTTGACAACCGCGGTTGGACAGCCAATTATTTTATATATTGCTGCAATGGGGAATATTGACAAATCCTTGGTGGAAGCAGCAGAGGTTGACGGTGCCAATAAGTTCCAGGTGTTCTGGAAAATCAAATGGCCGAGCCTGCTTCCCACAACACTTTACATAGTAGTAATTACAACCATTAACTCTTTCCAGTGTTTCTCGCTCATCCAGTTATTGACTTCCGGCGGACCTAACTTTGCCACCACGACGATTATGTATTACCTGTACGAAAAAGCATTTAAGCTGTCCGAGTATGGATATGCCAATGCGATGGGTGTATTTTTAACCGTGGTAATCGGTATCATCAGCCTGCTTCAGTTTAAATTCCTGGGCAGCGATGTAGAATATTAGGAGGGAGGGCATAAAGATGAACAAAAAATCAACACCATTTACCATTGTTTCAACTGTTATTCTGAGCATACTGACTGTCATCTTTGTTTTTCCTTTTTACTGGATCATGACAGGTGCATTCAAGTCACAGGGGGATGCAGTGAAGATTCCGCCACAATGGTGGCCCGCCAATCCGACGATTGAGCAGTTTCAAAGGCTGCTGGTGCAAAATCCGGCAGCGAGATGGCTGTTAAATAGTGTTCTGATCGCGCTGATTACCATGCTGGCTGTCTGCCTCACATCGGCACTTGCCGGATACGTTTTAGCAAAAAAACGCTTTTATGGACAGAAGATTTTATTTACAATTTTTATCGGTGCAATGGCACTTCCAAAGCAGGTTATCCTGGTACCGCTGGTTAATATGATAAGCTGGATGGGAATCCATGACACAATGGCTGCGGTTATCCTGCCGTTAATTGGCTGGCCCTTCGGTGTATTCCTGATGAAGCAGTTCAGTGAAAACATTCCAACGGAACTGCTGGAATCAGCAAAAATAGACGGTTGTACCGAACTGCGTACTTTTACCAGCATTGCATTTCCAATTGTGAAGCCGGGATTTGCCGCATTGGCGATCTTTACCTTCATTAATACCTGGAACGATTACTTTATGCAGTTAGTTATGCTGTCTTCCAGAAAGAACCTGACGATTCCCCTTGGTGTAGCTACCATGCAGGCAGAACTTTCTACGAATTACGGACTGATTATGGCAGGTGCAGCTCTGGCAGCAATTCCCATTGTTGCAGTATTCCTGATTTTCCAGAAATACTTTACACAGGGTATTACCATGGGGGCAGTAAAAGGTTAATGATCTTTTGTGAATAATATAAAAGCAATACCAGCTTTGTGGCAGTAAACTGAATCTCGGAAAGTTGGGCGTGGAAAACTGGTATGGGCGGAGGAAGCGTAGAGCAGAGCTGACGGAGTCCATACCAGTTTTTTACGCCCATCTTTTGTACACTACCTACTGATACAAAGCGTATTACTCAGCAAAACCCCAATATCATGCATTTAATAAACCACAAATAAAGTGTTCTCTCAAACACGGATTGATGAAATGTCATTGTGTGAAAGAGAGTGACACTTACTTACAGATCAGAAAGGATCTAAAAGATGATATATGATAATTTAGAAAATATACAGCGTTATCGCGGTATAAGCAAATACCTGGACTTAGCAGTTGATTTCCTGGCTGCCAATGATCTGCGTTTATTACCCCTGGGAAGGACAGAAATTATGGGGGAAGATGTTTTTGCAAACGTAATGGAAGCCCAGGCTCAGGAGGAGTCAATAGGCAAGTTTGAGATTCACAGAAAATATATGGATATTCAGATCGATATAGAAGGAACAGAAATGATACAAATTGGCTTAGGTGAGGCGGAGACTTTGGACTGTTTCAATGAGCAGACAGATTTTGGGACAGTTTCCTGCTCCAGGTCTGCTTCCTGCGTTATGGGACCGGGGCGATTTATCATTTGTATGGGTGAGGAACCCCATAAGCCTGGAATTGTGGTAAGTGAGGAGCGTTTTCTGAAAAAATGTGTAATAAAGGTCGCAGTTAGATAAATTGTTTGATGGTAAAAGAGAGGAATCGGTATGAAAATAGCAGTGCTTGACATCGGTGGAACATCTATAAAATCAGGAGAGTTTACCGAGGGGCGTTTATACAATATAAGGGAAACTGACACAAATGCGCAAAAGGGCGGTGCCTGGGTAATGGAAAGAGCAATGGAGATACTGGATCAATACCAGGGGTTTGACCGGATCGGAATCAGCACGGCAGGGCAGGTGGATTCTTCAAAAGGCAGTATCCGTTATGCCAACTCTAACATACCCGGTTATACGGGGATGGAAGTGAAGCGGATGATGGAAGAACGATTTCATGTACCTGCAGCAGTTGAGAACGATGTAAATGCCGCTGCTCTGGGAGAGGCAAACTTTGGTGCCGGTCGGGAATTCTCTGATTTCTTGTGCCTGACTTATGGTACCGGCGTAGGCGGGGCAATTGTAATTGACCATAAAATCTATAAGGGCAGCAATTTTTCAGCAGGAGAGTTCGGCGGTATCGTCATACATCCCCAGGACCGGAACGCGTCACAGGATATTTTCAGCGGATGCTATGAGCGCTATGCGTCTACCACAGCTTTGGTCCAGAATGCAATGCTGCTGGATGAAAGCCTTTGCAATGGAAGAAAGATATTTGAAAGGCGGGGAGAAGATAAAGTGGCAGAGATTATTGACGCATGGATTGAAGAAATTGTACTGGGACTGGTGTCTCTTACACACATTTTTAATCCTTCCTGCATAATTTTAGGCGGAGGGGTTATGAAACAAAAATACATACTGGATAAAATCTGTAACATTCTGTATAATAATGTCATGGAGAGCTATCGTGACGTAAATATTAGACAGGCACAGTTAGGGAATACAGCCGGATTATTGGGGGCTGTACAGATAGCCTTGGATTTAAAGGGAGATTGAGAGTAAATACCAAGGAGGTGAACAGGTGGATAACACAAACATCATTTTAGAGATTCAGTCATCTTACAATCAATTTACAAAAGCGGAGAAAAAGGTGGCGGATTACGTAATCAAGAATCAGAGTAAGGTTTTGTACATGTCGATAACGGATCTGGCAGATGCCTGTAAGGTAGGCGATACCAGTGTATATCGGTTCTGCAGAACAATGAAACTGCAGGGATACCAGGAATTCAAAATGCGGTTGTCACTCAGTCAGGGAGCTACTTCCAGCAGCAGTACTAAGACGGTACTGGAAAGCCGGCGTTTTGACGACAGCCTGGGAGAGATGGCAGAAAAAGTTCTGCAATTACATTTAGCTGCAATCAAAGAGACTTATATGCTGCTGAGCAGGGATAACTTTGACAAAATACTGGATATGTTTGACCAGGCAAAGAGGGTTTTCTTCTTTGGGATTGGAGATAGTCTTCTGACTGCAGAAGAAGCAAGGAATAAATTTTTAAGAATTACCAATAAGGTAATCTGCATTACGGATCCTCATATGCAGGCCATGGCAGCGTCTATGACAACCGAAGAGGATCTGATTGTAATTATATCTTACTCAGGAGCAACAAAAGACAATATACATGTAGCAAAAGTGGCGAAGTCCGCGGGAGCAAAGATTGCATGTATTACGCATTTCCAGAAATCACCGCTGACATCATATTCGGATGCCATATTATTATGCGGTTCCAGTGAAGGCCCGTTAGAGGGCGGCTCCATGACGGCAAAGCTGAGTCAGTTGTATTTAATAGATTTGTTATATCAGGAATTTTATGAGAAAAATTATGAAAGCTGCAAGTACAATAATGAAGGAACATCACGGGCAGTAGTAGAAAAATTATTCTAAAAATGACATGCTGTCTGGTCAGAAACAGATTTCTGTCAGGCGGCATATTTTTATAGCTCTTCATTCATTGCTCATCATAAGAAAATTCAGATGAACTATGCGATAGAAACAATTCTTGCCAAATGAAATATTTTATGATATGATTTTCTAAGTTTTAACTTCATAGAATGCTTTTAAAGCTATATGTTTGCCTGTTTCTGAATTAAATAGGAAAATATATGGCTTTTTCTTTGTGATTATCGTTATACGTAAAATGGAATTTGACTGAATGAGGAGGAAGAACAAGTTATGGCAGTTAATCAAGATAAAATGAAAACAAGGGCTATTTTTCCGCTGCTGATGTCTATGGCAGTGCCTATGATGCTTTCTATGCTGATGCAGTCACTTTATAATATAGTAGACAGTATCTTTGTCGCGAGGCTTGGACCGGAGGCGCTGACAGCAGTCTCGCTGGTCTATCCACTGCAGAATATTGTTGTTTCCGTAGCCGTGGGAATTGGTGTTGGAATCAGTTCCGCCATATCCATCAGTATAGGTGGAAAAGATTTTGAGAAGGCAAATAAAACAGCTTCTATCGGGATGCTGCTTACCGTGATTCATGCAGTACTGTTTTGTGCAGTTGGTGTCATCGTTACAAAGCCATTCCTAAGTATGTTCACGGAAAATGAAAAGATTTTACAATGGGGCTGTGAGTATTCTTATATTGTGCTCTGTCTGGCATTTGGCTGTCTGCTTCAGATCAGCATGGAGAAGATCTTTCAGGCAGTGGGGGATATGGTAACCACGATGGCACTTTTAGCCAGCGGATGTATCATAAATATTATATTAGACCCCATTATGATTTTCGGGCTCCTGGGCTTTCCAGCACTTGGGGTAAAGGGAGCAGCAATTGCAACGGTTATCGGTCAGATCTGCGCGTTCCTGCTGTACGTGCTGGTATACAGTAAAAAAGATATCGGAATTAAAATATCGCTCCGCTATGTGAGCTTTGATAAGAGAATTATAAAACAGATCTACGCTGTTGGAATCCCCTCCACGATTATGATGGCGCTTCCGTCTCTGCTGGTAAGCATATTAAACGGTATTTTGTCTAAATTTTCAGACCTCCATGTGGCTGTACTGGGGATTTATTTTAAGCTGCAAACTTTTATTTACATGCCTGCAAATGGTGTGGTCCAGGGGATGCGTCCCATCATTGGCTTTAACTACGGCGCAGGTGAGAAGAAGCGGATGAAGCAGACGGTACGTCTAAGCCTGCTGGTGGTTCTCTGTGTCATGCTGATTGGGACGATTGGAGCTATTGTCTTCCCAAGGCAGATTCTGATGTTATTCGATGCCACGGATGACATGATGAAGATAGGGACAGAAGCGCTGCGGGTAATCAGTCTGGGCTTTCTGGTATCTTCACTTGGAATTGTAAATTCCGGAACTTTTGAGGCGCTGGGAAGAGGGAAAGAATCCCTGATCGTTTCCCTGCTGAGGCAATTTGTTGTTACGGTTCCCCTTGGCTATATTCTGTCAAGGTCCATGGGAGCACTGGGAATATGGATTGCATTTCCCGTTGCAGAGGTATTGGCAGCTGTTGTAGCGCATATATTATTAAAACGGATTTACCGGAAAATCTCCTGTAATTAGCAGGTGTTGCCAAGAACATTCAGATGGCGGGAATGTATTTTTAAATACGCTCCGGGAACCGGTGATGGACTTGATTTGTTTATAATATTTTAACAGAATGTTTAAATTTACACGCGGCTTCAAGGTATACAATTGTAGATAAGTGGGCTATAATGGAAGAAATATAGTAATTATGTCAGGAGGCATTGTAATGGATCATTATATGGAGATTTTAAAACAGTTTGGGGTCGTTATGACGGTAGCTGGTGTAATCATTGGCATTATTATGTCGTTTGTAGTATTTTTTGTTTTCATGTCAAAGAAAAATGTAAACCGTTTTCATGGATTCTTTGGCTGGCTTTATGATTATCTGCAATTTAAGAATTTTATTATTGAAGGGTTGTTAAAGTTTTTCTATGTACTTGGTGCATGTGTCTGCACAACGGTGGGTGTTTTTAATATTCTCTGTCTTCAGATGGTACTGGGATTTGCGGTATTGATTTTTGGAAATCTGGTGCTTCGTATTTTGTATGAATTTGCATTGATGATCGTGGTTATCTGCAGAAATGTAAGCGAGATTAATAAAAAAATGGGCGGCGGTGTGGATCACAGAACGCAGTTTAAGGAGTGTGAGATTCCTCCTATGCCAAAAAAAGAAGATTTTGTAATGAGAGATCCGCAAAAAGATGCTATGCGTGAAACAGCTGCCACTCAGAGCCGGCAAGTATATCAAAACACCGGTGTTATGCAGCCTCAGGCAGCATTGATGCATGCGGCAGTACCGGAAAATGATGGGGTGTCTCATGGGGCAAATGAAGTATCCCCAGCATCAGTTACTTCCCCGGCAGCAACAGAGACGTTATCAACAGAAAAAACAGAAAATGTGGATAACTCTAAGAAAATCTGTCCTTCATGTGGAAATGAGGGCGGAGCACAAGATGCTTTTTGCAGCAGGTGTGGAAGAAAGTATTAGTATGTGTTTGAAAATTGTCAGAAAAAGTTAAGAACCATATTCTTGACATGAAAAATACGGTATGTTATATTGAACATACATAAAAGGGAGTAGCCTAACCGAAAGGTGATTCGAAATCGTCAATACGATATTTTATATCCGTATCGAATGAAATGTGCAAGACTTTTATTGTAGCGAAGATTGCTGCGATAAGAGTCTTTTTATTTTTACTCTTTATAGCCGGCAGTCTTCACGGTAACCAGACAACAGTAAAGAATCAGAGAGGAGAAAGATTATGTACGATGTAGAGAGAAATAACAGGGAAATTGAGGAAGCGCTGGCTGCGGGAAGAGCAGCGTTAGACAGCCTGAACCGTGTAAACCAGTCACTGTCCAGTGCAAAAAATTTTGGGATTTGGGATATGCTTGGAGGCGGTTTTATCAGTGGTATGCTTAAGCATTCCAGAATTGACAGTGCCGGTGCAGAGATGGAAAATGCGAAAATGCTGCTTGGAAAATTCCAAAAGGAATTGAAGGATGTGAGCATGCATCCGGATATGCAGATTGATATTGGGAGTTTTGCAGTATTTGCTGACTTCTTTTTGGACAATATAGTATCAGACTGGTATGTGCAGTCAAAAATCAACCAGAGTAAAGAACAGGTTGAGGAGGCTATTGTACATGTGGAAAATGCACTTTATGACCTGGAAAGAATGAGGTAGTAAAGATGATCGATGTAAGTACAGGAGAAACAAATAATATAGAAAAGCAGAAATATAGGAGGATTGGATATGGGATGTTTAGGTAATATTTTGTGGTTTATTTTTGGAGGATTTATTTCAGGGTTAAGCTGGCTTCTCATCGGCTGTCTCTGGTGTATCACCATTGTGGGTATTCCGGTTGGAACCCAGTGTTTTAAGTTTGCAGGATTGTGTTTCTTTCCGTTTGGAAAAGAGGTGGAGTATGGCGGAGGTGTTGGCTCGTTATTGTTAAATGTAGTTTGGCTGATCCTTTCCGGTATTCCACTGGCAATCGAATCTGCAGTCATCGGAGCAGTTTTATGCATTACTATCGTAGGAATACCATTTGGATTACAGCAGTTTAAAATTGCGAAACTGGCATTAATGCCATTTGGTGCCAGAGTAGTTTAGGAAGAAACCGGTAGAGCTAATTGACGGGCCTGCCGGTTTTTTTGCTGGATACAATATATAGTAGAAAAACAGTTATAAAGAGTTTATAATGGGAGTAACGAATTTATCAAGGAGGTACTTTAGATGAAAGTTTCAATATTATATGATTCACAAACCGGCAATACAAAAATGTTAGCAGATACAATAAATAATTCCATCAGAGATCTTGTGGAAGTAATATTCTATGGGAATGCGGCGGATGCCGGGGACAATGAAATTGCAGACTCTGAAGTTATATTTCTTGGATTCTGGACAGATAAAGGGCAGTGCTCAGATAAGTTAAAAGAGGTGTTGCCAAAGCTTTGCGGGAAAAAGATTTTTCTTTTTGGAACAGCAGGATTTGAAGGTTCTAAAGAATATTTCCAGAAGATTATATCCGTTGTAAAGTCTGCTCTGCCCCAGGACTGCCAGGTGGCTGGAACTTATATGTGTACGGGACAGATGCCGATGTCTGTACGTAAGCGTTACGAGGGAATGAAGGAAAAAGGTATGCCCCAGGCAGATGCATTAATCAGGAATTTTGACCAGGCTTTGGGACATCCCGATGTCAAGGATCTGGATGATGTGCAAAAATTTGCATTGTGTATGATTCAGGGATGAAAAGGATAAAACGGAATAAGGTACATTCCAGGATGCACTGCGGACAGAAAGCAATTTTAAAACAGGTTCAAGGTACAGATTAAAAATTACAGAATGAATTACAGAATGAATTACCGATGATAAGGAGATGATTATGAAAATTATAATATCTCCTGCAAAGAAAATGGTGCAGGATGACAATTCTATGTTAGTGAGCGGTTTTCCTTCTTTCGCAAAACAGGCGGAGGAATTACATAGAATATTAAAGAAGCTTTCTTTTGAAGAGCTAAAAGGAATATTGAAATGTAATGACAAATTAGCGGAGTTAAATTTCCGGCGTTACCGGAATATGAAGCGGTTAGATGAACAGGACGGGTATACGGACATGACGCCGGCACTTCTGACCTATGAAGGTATTCAGTATCAATATATGGCACCCCGGGTATTTTCCGATCACCAGTGGGATTACGTTCAGAAAAATCTGCGTATTCTCTCCGGGTTTTATGGAATCCTGAAGCCTTTGGATGCGGTATGCCCTTATCGGCTGGAGATGCAGGCAGTTCTGGCAGCAGGTGAAGCGAAAAATCTTTATCAGTACTGGGGGGAGCGCATTTACCGGGAATTGGTGCAGGATGATAAGGTAATCTTAAATCTGGCATCCAAAGAATACAGTAAGGCAGTTGAACCATATCTGGATCCGGACGTCAGGTTTGTTACCTGCATATTCGGGGAAGCGGTGGAGAATGAACAGAACCGCAGGTTCCGGGTAAAAGCTACTCAGGCTAAGATGGCGAGAGGAGAAATGGTGCGGTGGCTTGCAGAAAAACAGGTTGAGGATGTGGCAGACATCAAAGAATTTGATCGTTTGGGCTACACATTTTCACCCCAGGATTCAGGCGATGACACATTCGTATTTGTAAAAGCAGCAAGCCAAATACCCAGCAGCAAGCTGGGAGGCATTTGATGCTCGGTTTCGTATGGAAAGAAAGTATGTTATCTGGTGCCGCCCGGCACCGGGCTTGCAAGCGGGAAAGGAGCGCGTATGAGAAATCATGAAGTTACGGAAAGTCAACCACTTTTAAAAAAGGATGGAAGCCTTACGGAGCCGGGGTGGTCCAGAAGCCTGGTTCAAATCTATGACAGAACGAAGATAAAGGCACCGAAATTCCGAATTAAAGAATGGGATTATTATCTGATATTGAATCAGGATTTTGCCGCGGCATTTACACTTTCAGATGATGGGTATATTGGGCTTGAGTCGGCGTCCATATTGGATTTTACCAGACCCTGGGAGCATACGGAGACGATTTTGAAGCCGTTTACCATGGGAAGAATGCACCTGCCTTCTAGTTCCGTGGAAGGAAGTACCAGTTACCATGATAAAAAGATGCATATGCGCTTTGAGGTACAGAATGGAAAGCGTAGAATCCGCTGTAAGTGGCCTCGCTTTTTTGAAGGCAAAGAATTTTCCTGTGATATTATATTAGAAGAAACTCAGCGGGACTCTATGGTTATTGCTACGCCATGGAAGGAAAAGAAAACGGCTTTTTATTATAACCAGAAGATTAACTGCATGCGGGCAAAGGGCAGGATGCGCCTGGGAGACCGGGATTTTTACTTTTCCCCGGATACTGACTTTGGAACCCTGGACTGGGGGCGGGGCGTATGGACCTATGATAATAAATGGTATTGGGGATCTGGAAATGGAATTGTTGGCGGCAAACCATTTGGATTTAATATTGGTTATGGGTTCGGTGATACCGGTGCGGCGTCGGAGAATATTCTTTTTTACAACGGAACCGGACATAAGCTGGATGATGTTACTTTCCATATTCCATCCGACAGTTATATGAGGACCTGGACGTTTACTTCCAGTGATGGACGATTTGAAATGGAATTTGAGCCAGTGATTGACCGGGCGGCAAAAATGGATGTACTTCTGGTAGGAACTGACCAGCATCAAGTCTTTGGAAAAATGAAGGGACGGGCGGTTTTGGATGATGGTTCTGCACTTGAAATTAAAGATTTCATGTGTTTTGCAGAGTATGTGCACAACCGGTACTAGAGCGTGTTTGAAAATTCATTCCCGTCATCTGCACGCCCCACTTTGCGGTATA
>NZ_JAWYAJ010000027.1:0-24762 GCF_034124845.1 Robinsoniella sp. | reverse complement strand
TATGATACTCATCTACTCTGCTCCTTTGTTGGCTGCTTTCTGATTTACTCTGTCTTAATATTTACATGAGGGCAGGTTGCCGGATCAAATTCTTCACCAATCTGCTTGTTCACCACATCAATCTTGCCATCCTGGATCTGCTGGCTGATTTCATTGGTTTTTGTTTTTATATCATCCCAGACAGCGGTATCTGCCACATGCTTGCTCATCTCAGCCAAATCAGTGATTCCCGTTGCTCCGGAAGCCAGGTTATAGCTCTGCTCTTTATCCATGTCTGCAATTTTCCCGTCTGCATAAGCCTGTGTAATAATTTTTACCGGAACTCCAGTGATCTTTAATACACTGGTGAGCACATGCCCCGGCTGCTGGTCATCCAGATTCGCATCCGTCTGAATTGCAATTTTTCCCATTTCCTTTGCCTTAGAAGTGATGCCGTCTCCTACCACACCTGCGTCTGCAAATACTACATTAGCCCCGCTTTCATAGAAAGTTCCTGCAACCGTACTTCCCAGTGCCGGATCGGTAAATCCTGCATCATATTTGGCATAGTAATCATAATCTACACTCAGTTCTTCTGCAGCTTTGTTAATACCCTGAATGAATCCATAGGAATATACCAGAATACCGTTTGAGTTTGTTCCGCCGATAAAGCCGATACCTCTGGATTTATCAACCGGAGTCATGGAATATCCTTCCGGGAACAGCTTGTCTGCATTTTCATTCATATAAACAGACAGATAACCAGCCAGATAAGAAGCTTCATGAACATCAAACAGCACAGAAATAACGTTGTTATGCAGTGTGCTTCCATCTTCTTTCCGGTTTGGATTATCGTTAAATACCACAAACCAGGTATCCGGATACTGTTCTGCGATTGGCTTTGCCCCGCCTACGCCTTTCACTAATGCATCAAAATCATATTCCAGGCTGAAGATCAGATTGTACCCGTCTTCTGCAAGTGCTTCTAATGCAGATGGCACACCGTTTACCGGTTCCACAATCTTACACTCCGCTCCCAGCTCCTGTGCAATTGCCTTGCCTTCCGTACAAGCAGACTGATTATATCCATTGTCATTCTGTCCGGAATTCGAGCACACAATTGCAATTTTCAAATCACTGTTTGCACTGGAATTTTTATTTCCCTCTGTATCATTTCCCGTCTCTTCCCCTTTTGCTGCCGTGGATTCTTTTGCCGTACTCTTATCTGTATTTTTGATTGCGGCATTTTCTCCGCATCCGGCAAGAGTTCCTGCCGTTAAAACAATTGCCAGTGCTGCTCCCAATAACTTCTTAAAACTTTTTTTCATTCTTGCTTCCTCCTGCTTTTATTAATTTTCCTGCACCGATGCCGTTTTCTTCTCGGTTACCTGATTGATAGAAAATTTAAACTTATCCGTTCTATAGTAACATTTAAAATATTCAATGGGGATTTCTACTCCATTTACAATGCCATAGGTGGTGCACCCAAATAAAATAATGGGCATCCCCTCTTCAATTTCCAGATAGTCCGCAATATCATCCCTTGCCAGAACCGCTTCTATGGTTCTTCTTGCTTTTGTAATCCGTATTCCATACTCTTTGGGAATCACATTGTATAGCGACTCATGAATAAAATCATGCTGGTCAATGCCACTGAAATGCTTTTCAGGCAGATAGGTGATGGTATAATTTAAAGGCTCTCCCTGTGCATACAGGACACGTCCCATACAGAATACCCTGTCATCAATGGTAATATGTAATTTCTTCGCCCTTTTACTGTCTGCCCGGATATATTCTGCAGCAATCATTTTCTTAGTAGGGGTAAGCCCCAGCCGCTGCACATCTTCCGTACAGCTTGTAATGGCAAATAAATCCTGGCTGTTATCATCTGTTTTTACATAAGTTCCTTTACCCTGGACTTTATAGAGGTAGCCCTCCTTCACCAGTTCATCAATTGCCTTGCGTACTGTGATCCTGCTTACCTGATAAAGTTCCATCATCTCCCGCTCACTTAAGATGGGCATGTCGCCTGTGAATTCCTCCATCTCTATTTTGCGGATGATATCCCTCTTCAGGGAATAATACTTTGGTATGTGCTCTTCTTCCATCTCCCCTCTCCTTCCCGGTATTTTTATCCCGTCATCTTATTATGTCGTTATGTCGTCATAACCAGTTATGTGTTTATCTTACTCTTTTTTAATTATTTGTCAATATATTCACTTTATTTTTCTCATTTTTAGTAATTAGTGATAAATTCTGATGTTGATTTTCTATGAATTAGACAAAAAGATTTAGACAAAAATACCAGTTTTCAGATCGTATTTTTGACTTCTGAAAACTGGTATGCTTAGATTTTAATAGATAATATTCAGTAACCTATTTTCTCCTGAGATCCGATCCGGGAACGACCTGATCAATATAAAATTTGTATTTATCTGTGCGGTAATAGCAGTGAAAACGCTCAACAGGCAGCTCTTCCTCTTCATTTCCCGCCAATTTTCCATAGGTTGTGCACCCAAATTTGATTAAGGGCATTCCCTCCTCAATATCCAGGTATTCCGCGATCTCATCCGTAGCCAATACTGCTTCAATCGTTCTCCTGGCCTTACACAGTGTCACGCCAAATTCCGTTTCCAGCGTATGATAGAGGGATTCCTTTGCATAATCATGCTGTTCAATATGGGGGAACAAATGATAGGGCAGGGAGGTTACGGTATAATTCAGGGGCTCATCTCCGGCATAAAGGATCCTGCCCAGGCGGAATACATTTTCCCCCGGAAGCAGCCCAAGGGCTTTTGCACGGCTGACATCTGCCGGCACTACCTGAGACACAATTACTTTTTTCGTTGGTGTAAGTCCCATCTTGATTACATCTTCGGTACAGCTGGTGATAGCAAACAGATCATGGCTGTTCTCATCTGTTTTCACATAAGTTCCCTTTCCCTGTACCTTATAGAGATATCCCTCCATCACCAGTTCATCCACTGCTTTGCGGATGGTGATCCGGCTCACCTTATAGAGATCCATCAGCTCCCGCTCGCTGGGAATCGTCTCTCCGGCTATGTAATCTTCTGCTTCGATTTTCTTGATTATATCCTTTTTAATCAGATAGTATTTTGGCGCTTTTTCTTCCATCTCATGGCTCCCTTTTTCGCTATTTTTAGTGATATTTTTGATGATATTTTTGATAATATTATTCAGCTTCTGCTTCATGCAGAAACTGTATCCATTTGTATTCTGATATATCGTAATTTCGCTATTTATTCCCGCGAGCAACAAGTCAGACAGGTATGCCGGCATATCCAGCCGGCGACTGCCGCGAGGGTCAAATACCATGCCGCTCTCCGCATTGCAAGTTTGATACCCTGTACTTGCGGTAGGGTGTTAACTTTGAGATTCTGAGAACAGTCTAGCATAGGCATCGGGAAGTGGCAATCTTAATTTTCACTATCACTCTCCAATGACTCCTCCACCTCTATATCCGCAAGAGACTTTCCTTCGTATTTCCAAGCTGTATACTTCTAACTCAATTCTACCACGTCCATTTTTATTTCTCCACAATAAAATGCCCATAATATGAACTTATCCACAATATGGACATTCATCAAGATATAAACATTTCCAGAAACATTTATTGAAATACGGTTAGGTGTATTGTAAAATCTAATCATGCCGTATCTCCTTGGTGTATCGATAAACTCCTTACTGCATGCATTCTGCAACCTGCATATCAAATATTATGCAATTTTTGCAATTTTTCCTTGACCTGCACGTTACGTACAGGGCTATACTCAGGCCATAAAGAAGAAAGGAGCACTGCCATGCTAATTAATGAAGTCATCCAGCAAGTCGATCTCAGCAAACGTGCGGTCAAATATTATGAAGAACAGGGGCTGCTGCGGGTAGCAAAGGATGAAAATGGATACCGCAATTATAGTGAAGAAAATATTGATACGTTAAAAGAGATTTGCATTTACCGGAAGTTGGGAATCAGCATTCAGGATATCAAAACTCTTCTGCATTCAAAAGACAAACAGCTTCTGGAGCAGATATACAACGATAAATTCCATTCACTGCAATCAGAACAGCAGGAATTAGATGCCTTATATGCTTTTATCCAGAATCACGATGCAGATGCCGTTAATCAAATTATTGACTACAAGACGATTGCACAGGCTTTGCAGGATATGGTTCCGGGATTCTATGGGTACTATTTTATGAATCATTTTTTACCATACCTGCAGATACAAATCACAACCCCCGAACAGCAGCAGGCATATAAAAATATCATTGATTTCTGGGATACCGCAGATATTAAGATTCCGCTGTTCATGAAATGTGTCAGTTACTTGATGTACCGTTTTACCCCAAGATCATCCGTAAAGCAAATGGTGTCAAAAATGGAAAATCAATTACAGCAATATTTGCATCCCACTGATGAAGAATATGAAAAACTGCGTGAACAGACAAAGAAAAACGTAAAATTAAAGAATAGTTTTTTCTATAAATACCATCCGGCATTTATCTCACAGCGGCGATATATGAAAAATCTGCAGGATCAGGGATACAATGATATTTTCATCCCTAATATGATTGCATTATCTCCCAAATATAAAGAATATCATGATGCACTTATGGATCTTAATAGTCGCATCTGTAAGGATCTGGGATTATATTATGATTCAAAATATAACCTGGTTATGAAGAAAAAAGCTGAGTAGCTATGCAAATTTTAATCCCGTTTCTTCCTTTCAGCATTTTATACAAAAAAATGAATTGGAATTTATTTATTTTGTCCCCTGCATTTTTCCAATAGGCTATATGGATTCGGTTAGCGAATTTCTCTGGATTCTATTTTATTTGATTCCCTTCTCAAAGTGTGGTAAACTTCATATGTTCTCACAAAATGAACAACAGCATTCATGGTTCAAATAATCACTGATCAAAGGCTATCACACCCCGGAAAAGAGTGCTGTTTTTTACTACATAATTTTGGGAAAATTAATATTGCCAATTGCTATTGAAATACATTATAATATGGATATCTTCTGCGTTTATTTTATAAATAAAATCTGTGGTAACTTGGTGCTGGGAGTATAAGACGTGGATAAGACTACTAAGAAATTGGATATCGTGGTTCAATTGACCCCGGAACAAAAAAAACGATTCCAGGAATATATACCACTAAAGGTCTACGCAACAGAAAAGAATATTGCCATTATTGTAGCACTCATACAATTGGTGATGATCATCATATTTATTAACAGCAGACACCTGTCATTGGAGTTTACACGTACCATGGGATATTTCAGCCTGTATGTGTTTCTGTTTGTTGTTACATGTTTCGCAATTGTTTTGTATCCTTATACTGTGAACCGGAAAAAATACAACCAGTTTTTCTGGCTGCGCAGGATTTATACCGCTTTTTTATGTCTGTGGGTACTGGGAATTACCTGCATGGAACTGATTGGCGGCAAAAGTTTATCCGTTTACTGCTACCTGCTCCCTACAACAGCTGCTTTTTTATTGCTGACTCCCATGGAAAGTACAGTAATCTTTGGCTGTACCTGGCTCACACTGGTTTTTGTTTCCATTAAATTTGCTACTTCAAGCGGAAACATGTTTGGATATATTATAAACGGTATTTTGGTAACACTGCTATCCTTTTTTATTTCTTACCGCTATTATCGCAGCACAGCAATCGAATTTTGTGACCGGGATATTATTTCCCGGCAGTATGATGAGATCCAGCGGAAAAACGATTTGCTAGTGGAACTGGTAAATATCGACCAGCTGACCGGGCTTAACAACCGCCATTATTTGTTAAATAATATATATCCTCTGTTTGCCAGTGCCCGTACAAAAGGTTACTATGGTATGTGTCTGATGCTTGATATTGATTATTTCAAACAATTCAATGATTTGTACGGACATGTTCAGGGAGATGTTTGTCTGCAGCGGATTGCCGGCATCATTCGAACTAACAGTTTAAAGGATGAAGCTTCTCCTATACGTTATGGAGGCGAAGAATTCCTTATTATTAAAATAGCAGAGCAGACATTTGATGCTGAAAAATTTGCGCAGAATCTTCTTTCATCCATAAAAAAGGAACACATCGAAAGAGACGATGTAAAGGAGAAATCTGTCACCGTCAGCGCCGGACTCTGGTATGGTAATCTGAAGCACATGGAACATATTGAAGAAGCTATCAAATATGCTGATGACGCGTTATATGAAGCTAAAAAGACGGGACGCAACCGTATTATCTGTTCTAATTTCATTACAGATAAAATGTGACAAAATAAAATATTACTTATACTCTATCTTCAGAGCGTATACTTATATGCTTTCTGTCAGCAGTAGGTCACACTCTTCAGAAGTTTCGATTGAAATGAAAGGCACATAGTGGGACATAGCAGGTTATGTAACCATATTTTGAACAAATATGCTGCAATTTAGGGCGTGCAGTTCGTGTACAGGATATTCCAACACGCTCTTTTGCAGAGAATTAAGTTTGTGTGTAATTTAAACTTATTGCTATCTCTGGTACGACTTGTTGTTTTAAATTTATTTCTGTTCATCTCTTCCTTTAACCGCAGTATGAAATTGGGTTAAGATATTCTGGTTCTAAGTTTATTCTGTTCACCTCTTCCTTTAACATTTGCTCAAGATTGGGCTAACACATTCTGTTTATAAATTTACTTCTGTTCATCTATTACATCAATAATTGCCGCCTCATACATTTCGTCGGAGTTCTAGATTTACTTTTATTCGTCTCTTACGCAGTGTTACCCTTCAGTGCAGTACGGATTATGTTCTGAATTTTCTTTTTCATCTCTAACCAACTTTGCATCTTTATTTTTTTACATTTTTATAAACCCTGATGCCTGCCCCTGCCAATAATAAAACCAGCCATAATCCAATTAGCAGCAGCTTTGCCTTCGTTGCATACGAAGCCACAGCTATCAAAATATCACAATCCTCCATGCTGTGATGTATCACATAAAGAAGCAGCGTATTTTCAACAATATCACAAATTCCCCGCAAGATCGGTACCAGCATCAACACTTTCACCACTTTTAAACTTACTGTCCTCTTCCATACCCGGTGAGTCAGCACAATCTGCAATAAGCCAAAACAAAGAATAAAGAAGTAATCACATATAAAATATACCGTATAAACGAGGAAACCTTTCGGCTGCATCATGGTCAAAACTTCCGCAACAATCTCCGCGTCATACGATTTCATATCAAATGTACCATAACCGCCGTTATACTGCTTGAGTGCTTCACTTCCTACGGGACTCCACTCCACCAGATATAAACTTAATGCAAAAGTAAAGAGTAAAATAGCCAGCAAAATTTTCTTGCGATTTCTATCTTTTTTCCTGATATCTTTTATTATATTTTTTATATTTTTCATTATATTTTTCCACCATATCTTTCGTATTAATCCCAGATTTGCAGTAATAGGTGCAGGCATTGCATCCTATGCAGTTATCAGAACCAAATTGAGGATTATAAGTTACATTTCCATTGGAAAATTCCCCGATAATCTTAGATACCTGTACCTTTTGGACACATTTTCTCGTGCACCTTCCACATTTCTTACAAGCCTCGGCATCTGAAAACCAAATTTTCTCACCATAGGCAAGAAAATTAGTACAAAAGTCAATTTTTTCGTTTCGGCTCATTGGATGGCTGCACAATAGCCCCTGACCTGCAAATGATACTTCATGATCCACTTTTCCCATTGCCAGCTCCAGTACTTTATCCGCCTCCATATTAAGAGGTGCCTTTACTATTTTAGCCATACCGCTTCTCAAATCCACTGCTGTCAGGTATCTGTCCGTGATCCTGCTGCCGTCCGCCACCGCCTGGGCTGCTGCAAGAACGGACTGGATGTTTAAAATTAAAATTCCTTTCTTGGCCGGTATCTCCTTTTTCTTCAGGTTTATTCCCAATGTTTTTTTGATTAATATATGTTCTTCACCCAGGGGATATTGGTTCCATAGCCGGACATCTTCTATTTGTGGCTGGTCCTGTGACGACTTTAGTGAGAAATCTTCTGCTGTCTTTTTTGTCTTCTCTGCTATGGGTTTTGACATCTCTTCTATCATTTTCCTGGAAGCCAGAATGATCCGGTCAAAGTTTACGCATTTGGAAATTGCCCTGATCCCAAAAAGAACTTCATCCAGCTTGTTTCTGCGTATCCATTCATCATGTAATAGCCCAGGATCGCACTCAATTCCATTAATTATAAAATATGTTTTTTCTCTATTCGCCTCCAGTACTGCCTCTATCTTCTCATATACTGGAAATCCACCGCCACTTAACCCCCGAATCTCACTATTGCGAATCCGCTCTAAAATGAGGGTTTTATTTTCCGGTATCTGATGGATAATTTCATGATTAGAATTGTGCGTTAAATCTACCAGGTCTTGGGTTTCTAAACGCATTAATTTATATATGTTTGTTTTGAAACCTACGCAGAAAATTTTATGCTCGCTTTTTCGTGAAGCATTTCTGTTCGCTTTTAGATATTTATTTTTATTAACTTGACTGTTGCTTATCAATATATGATTCAATATGCTGCCTCCTTTTTATCTGTATTATAGATATTTTAATTAGATGTTTAATTTGCTTGGTTGGTTTTATTGAATTCTTTGGTCTGCCTGATTTGCTTGGTCTGCTTGGTTTGCTTTGATTGCCTGATTTGCTTGGTCTGCTTGGTCTGTTTGTCTGGCTGGTTTGCCTGGTTACTTGGTCTGCCTAGTTTACTTGGTCTGCCTAGTTTGCTTGGTCTGCCTGGTCTGTTTGTCTGGCTGGTTTGCCTGGTTACTTGGTCTGCCTAGTTTACTTGGTCTGCCTAGTTTGCTTGGTCTGCCTGGTCTATTTGTCTGGCTGGTTTGCTTGGTTACTTGGTCTGCCTGGTTTAATTTGGTCTGCCTAGTTTGCATCCTAATCGAACTAATTTTTTTTAAGGTGTGACATACAAATGTCAGCAGTCAATTTTAAAATTCATTATGGTGAACACCCGCTCACCTCCATAGTATAGTGAGCATTCGCTCACTTGTCAAGCTTTTTCTAAATACGCGCTAAATACGGTAGGTATTTCTTTACTTTTGACTCTTGTATGATTCTAAATACTGCAGTTAATTTTAAATATGTTGAATAAATTTCATACTGTCTGCAAGAGCGTGTATTTGCAGTAAGACGCAGACGCAGGACATTTTTCTAACTGCAGGAAAGAGGCTGTTTTTCAAACTGAAGAGCGAAGTGAGATAAATAATTCTGTTCGTGATTTATAAGATAAAAAAAGCTGGAACGCAAGCCATTCAACAAGCCTGCCGTTCCAACTATGATTATTTCTTATCCTCTTTTCTGCAATGGGGACATTGTGTTTTGTCCCTTGTCCGGCTTACAACACTTGCTTTCCAGCGATGTCCCTCTTCACAAATCCACCCAACAACTTTATGGCTCTTATAGATGACATCATGAGCATTTAAAGTTCCATTTTCCCGCTCATCCCATTCTTTTACCAATTCCGGATATAACGATGCCAGTGAATTTTCCTTACATACACGGTAACCCGCACAATATGGACATCCCTTTTTACTCTCTACTTCATGGGCAATTCTCCGCTGCCATTCATGATGAGGGTGATCCGGACATTGCCACCAAACTTTTTCTCCCGATCTAGCAGAAACAATAGTAGGGTCCAGTTCACCATTCCTTTTGTAATTCCAGCGTGCCGCAACGTCTGGATACATTTTCATCAGATTCTCACCATTTCGGATGTATCTGCTGCGGCACTTTGGGCATTTACACCCCATTACACGATTATTTATTTCGCATTCCCATTCGTGTCCCTGCGGGCAGATCCACCATACTTTTTTATTGGATCTGGGACGTACATCCTGGGGCTTTAACGCTCCATTCCTGCTATGATTCCATTCCTTTGCCAGCTCCGGATATTTGATCGCAAAGTTTTCATCTTCAGTGGCAAGACGTTTACTGCAATACGGACAGCCTCTGCCCAGCATACTGCGATTCGCTGCCCGCGCCATCCAGGAATGACCATTTTCACAAATCCACCATACCTCTACTTTATTTGCATAGGAAATTTCCCACGGAGAGATCTCATTTTTCTTCCAGTCCCATTCCTCCAGAAGATGTGGATACCTGTTAGCCAGGCTGTTTTCCCGTGCAAATCTTCGGCCGGTGCAATATGGACATTTCCCGCTCCTCACCATTTCTTTCACTGTTCTTTGCCATTCATGACCCTTTTCACATCTCCAACTGACATTCTTATGGGAATTTACTGATACGTCATCTGGTGTAAGTTTACCATTGTTGTTCTTATCCCACATCTTAGCAATCCCGGGCTTTACTTTAGAGAGTCTGTTCTCGTTACTTACTCTGTGACCGGAGCAGTACGGACAATTTTGGTTTCGATTCGTTCTCTTATTGGGTGTCGCTTTCCAAACATGCCCAAATTCACATTTCCAAACATATGGCGACCCTTCACCAAAACTAACCATCTCAGGCGTAATCGGCCAATTTGCTTCATTATGCCACTCCTTGGCGAGCTGGGGATATTTAGTTGCCAGACTATTCTCTTTTCTCCCATTTACCAGAAGCGTGCGAATGTAATGCCTGTCCCGGTTCACATCAATATCCCCATTAATATTGCAGTGATATTTTGCATTTATGTATTTGAAAATCTTAGAGATAACCTCATCCATATATTTATAAGAAGTATCCACCTGACACTGTATTACTCCGGTTTCCAGTATTAGCGCCTCCTCCGCTTTTGGGCTAAAATCCTGGATAATTTCCTGATTGATATTCTGGTCATGACTTGGATATTTGCACGGATTCACCCATTTGCTGTTTCTTTGATTCTCAGTCTGGTTTTTACACTCCCTGATTGTCAGAATATCCAGTCCCTCTCTGCGCAAATGTTCCGCTTTCTTTTTATCAAAGGATTCCCGGTTATAAATTTCATGAAATACCCCATTATATTCAATTCCCAGTTTGAAGTCCGGTATATAGATATCTACTTCAAACCCACTGATCATTGCCCGGTTCTGACAATCCGGAAAAAACTTCTTCATATAATAAAAAATAGCCTGCTCAGGAAAAGATGATTTCCTTTGCTTTTTACATTCAGGGCATCCCTGAGCATTTTTAGTCCTGTTAACAATAGCTGCCTTCCATTTATGAGACTGATTAAAACTGCATTTCCAAAATACTTTTTTCCCACTGTAAGGGTGAACCTCTCTGAGATCCATTTTATTTTTTTCAAAATCCCACTCTTTTATTATTTCCGGAAAAAGCGTCTCTAAATTATAAGTCTCACTAACTCTGCTTCCATTGCAATAAGGACACCCTGCCAGACGATACTGCTCATTTGGAGCCAAAGACCAGGAATGCCCTTTTTCACATCTCCACCAATATTTGACAGCAGAACGTGGAAGAACTTCTTCCGGCACAGTCATATTTTTATCATAATCCCAGAAATCCAGCATTTTAGGATCCTTAATTGCCAAATTGTATTCGGATGATGCCCGCCTATGGGAACAATACGGGCAGTCTGTTTTTTTACACCTGGTCCTCCATGCCGGAGACACGGCCCATTTGTGCCCATTTTCACACCTCCATGCCACCGGTATTTTAGAACTGCTTGGTACCTCACCGGGAAATTGTTTATTTGTCTCGTAATCCCATTGCCTGAGCATTTCTTCTTTGTTGTATTTTATGCAGTAGTCTTTAAAGGATAGCTTCATTTTTATCACTCTTCTTTTTGGTTTTGTATGTATGTTCTTTATATGTATGTTCAGTATATTTTTTAAACCCTACAGGGGTCATAAAATCCAGCTGTTTTTACCAAATAATAACTCCTAATTATAATGGCTGCCCTATAAACAGCGTATGAAATTGCCATGGGCGCAAATATTGAATGGTATAGTAAAGGGGAAATGTCAGAGTTAGGTTATGAGCGTGAGATATGGATTCCTGTAAAAGCAAAATAATTCTTATGTCTTTTGGTATATTGCTACAAGCAGACTGCAGGTACGAACAAAATAAAAGAATCTATGAAAAACAGACATATATACTATGAAAATAATTTTCTCACACTCTCTTTCCTTATCAAGTCTTAACTACAATAGAAATAAGGGGGACTGCATGGGGTATCAGCTCCATCCAATCCCCCTTATTTCAGGGTAACGTAAGAAAATATGTTATGTACAGCTTCCTGTTACAACCATAATTAATTACATTTTCTAACATTTCACAAAATATAATTCATACCAAACTAAGAATGTATAAATCGTCCATATTTTTCTCCAATTATCGGAATTTCCTGCGATGTAGTCCTCAAAAATCCCATTAATTTCCGCAATGTCAAAGAATTTCTCTGCCATCTCGCTGCGGAATTTCTCCCTAACGTCCTGATTATACCTCTCATCCGCCATCCAAATCCGAATCGGCACAATGAAACCAAGTTTTTTACGAAAGGCAATTTCATCCGGCAGAACTTTTGCCGCAGCTGTACGGAACGCCACTTTGTTCTGGTCCTCATTTACTTTAAATTTAGAAGGCATCCGCGATGCAATGTCAAAAATTCTCGTATCTGTGAGGGGCATCCTGATTTCCAAACCAGCAGCTGTACTCATATTATCTACATTATAATAAATGTCCCCTTCCAGCCAAATCTGTATGTCTACAGCAGACATCTTCGTAAGGGGATCCAACCCTTCTGTTTCTTCATAAATCCGCTCTGCAAGTTCAATAGGCAGAACATCAGGATCATATTTTTTGAGAATTCTCCGCTTCTCATCTTCCTTCATGATATTCGTATTGCCCACATAAAACGTCTTCAGATTATCCCCATAGCGCTCTGCATTACGATACATATTATATCCGCCAAAGAACTCATCCGCACCTTCACCGGAATAACAAATCTTCGTGTGCTCCGCCGCCGCTTTACATCCGATGGCAAATACAATGGCAGAAGCATCCCCAAGAGGCTGTTCCATGTTATACATAACATAGGGAACCGTTTCAAAATATTCTTCCGGAGTAATCACACGTCTGGAACTCTTACGCCCAAGAATTTCCGCTGTCTGCTGTGCCAGCTTTGACTCATCAAACCGCTCTTCTTCATAGCCACAGGAATCCGTCATCTCTACATCAGACATTGCCAATACATAAGATGAATCAACCCCTCCGGATAAAAATGATTCCGCTGTCTCATCAGCAGACTTTACTTCCGGCATAATAGTCTGAAGCGTGGTATGAATCTCATCTGCCCATTCCTCAAGAGACTTACTTTCGTCCGGGTGAAATTCAGGTGCCCAGTAACGTTCAATAGTCAGCCTCCCCTTTTGCCATACCAGAAAACGACCAGGCATCAGCTTCCTCAGACCTCGAAAGAACGTATTTTCTCCCGCCACATAGGTAAGACTCAGATACAACTGCAGCATCTCTTCATTCAGTTCTTTCACGAATCCCGGCATTTCCATAATTTTACGAATAGACGTGCCATAGAGAAGTTTTCCATCCTCCGTCTCATAATAATAAAACGGTTTCGTTCCAAACTGGTCTCTCAGGCAGAAAAGCTGCTCTTTCTCATCATCCCATAGTGCAAATGCAAACATGCCGTGCATGTGGTTTGCCATATCACTTCCCCAAGTTTCATATGCTTTTACTAAAATTGCATGTTCACGGTTTTCTCTTGATAAAGTAGGGTCAATATCCAGTTGCTTGCAAAGTGCTTCCCAATTGCGAATATGGCCTCTGTATTCTTTTATTTTTATCATGTATGTATCCCTCTCATATATAGTATCTTTTTTCTGGTTTGTTGGATTTCAACCAGGATATTCGTTTAATTTACTTGTTTATTTTAGCATAGTATTGGGGATTCAGCAAGAAAACGTGAGAAATATGGGGAAATTTGTAGAATGAGGGGTGGAGGTATAATTAGGTTGTGGTTTCTTAGGGGGGTGATAGGAATACTTACTGCATCTTGTACGAAAGTAATGGATGTTAATATAAAATCCCGGGAACTGCAAGCTTTGCGTTTACCGGGAAAACTTTTATTATTCAAACTTAACGAGTTGTAAAGTGTTTCAAACATTTCTGTTAAGTGGCACTTTATAATGAGTGCCACTTAAACAGAAAGAATTGTCCCCCTTTTGTGATATGATTATAGATTTCCGTACTGCTGGCAATGCTCAAATGTTTCGGATTTGATTTATGCATCCGTAATAGTAAGACTTGATAGAAATATCATCCTCAGAGCACCAGTCAGCTACTCTTTGGCTACTGGCTCTGCATTCCTGAATCCGGCTGGTCCACAACTGCATCTTATGATTAAGGGATGCAATGGTTTATGGTACTTAAGGCTCTTTAGATTTCACAGACTTTACTGCCTAGAAACGTACGCTGCCATGCGCACATACTAAAAACCAGAATTCCACAACAACTGTAAAATTCTGGTTTCGTGTTTTACTACTTTATCTGCATAGCAAGACAAATGCGGTCTATGGCGAGTTAAACATTATGCAATCGTCTGCCCTAATAAACCAATCTAAAATATTTTTTACAGGCAGATTTTCTGCCTGCAAATGGCATGTGCTGTTAAATATAAACCAAGGGCCGGAAGCTCAGCTAAGATCTTTCAGCCCAATCATTAACATAGAAGTCCAGCATTAACAGACTTTTCTTCACACTCAGGTAACCACATTGATTTAGAAATCCCCACAAGATGAAATAAAAAATATTAACTATTTAAATTAATCTATAACCGCTTCAATATCGTTTTTAGGGATTTTCACCTTAGTTGAAGGACTTTTCTTTCCAGTCGTATCTTTTAATCGAACCAAACAATAACCATGCGTATCAGTACTAAAACTTGGTGTTGCTTCAATACCTTTCTTACTTAAGATTGTGCCAAATTTATACCATGAATCAGAACCCTCATTATGAACCACTTTAATATAAACGGCACAACCTATTTTACCCCTAACTGTTAAAACTCCGGATTCATAAGTTACCATCGGGGCTTTCAAAATAATATTGTTTGCTTTGTTAACAACCTTTTTAGTTACTATCTTTCCTTTTTTTCCATTGGCCATATTTACTAAATAGAATTTAATATTAGAATTCAACTTTTGCTTTTTTATGCTGATTGTCTTTATTCCTTCCTTTTTGAAGGACTTAGAAACAAGAGTCTTATTTCCTTTTTTTATGTACAGTTTCGTGTTTGAATACACATACACCTTTATTTTTGTGGTTTTTGTTGTGATTGGAGTAATAACAGTAGGATTGTATTTCATATTTTGTATCGGCACATTAGTTCTGGCATCTACGTCAATAGTAGTTACCAGTAGTATTGTGCAAAGAAAACAAGTTAAACTAATTATTTTTTTAATAATTTTCATTATATCACCATTCCTTTACTTTACCAGTTAATATTATAAGAAAACCCTGAATTAATAAACTTTTTTTCAATTATAATATAATATGTTCCAGGAAGTGTTTGATGACCAGGGCTATTTCTTATATATAAGTATCCCTTTGTTTGTCCTTCAAATATATAACCCGATGCTACTGGTGTTTTTTTATCTGTAGACTTGAATATCTTTATACTCATTGTATCATAGGAACTTGAACTGTTGCCTTTTCTAAAGTTTATTTTAATTAGTTTTTGTGTAGGAACTGATATTTTATAGCATTGTTTACTTTTAAGTGTAGAATCAAAACCTAATACGTCACTTTTAGTAGTATCTTTTTTAATAATAGTAGCATTTTTAAGAGATGATCCACCTTGAGATTTTAACTTTTCTATTTGTTTGCTTATTTTGACTGTTCCACTACTGCAATTCGCTTTAATATAAAAAGTCCCTGCATCATGAATAAAGTATTCACCTATTATTTTTTTTGAACTTAAAATTATAGAATCGCCTAATTCTTTTTTTGCAGAATTACATAAAGACATTTTTAATGTTACACCACTTTTTATATCTGAAACACGGATTTTAATTCTTGATCCACCCTTAACAGCAAACTTAAAATATTGTTGAGTTGTATTTGCGGTACCCATAGATGTTATACATTCTTCAGAAATAACAGTCTCTGTATTTTGGCTATCTTCATTTGCAAGGACTGTCCTTATATTTCCTGTTAAAAATATAGCCATAATAAGACAGCTAAATAATATTTTTTTTATTTTTTTCATACTTCTCACATTTCTTTCATTATTTTTGTATTCTTAAAAAGTGAATTAACAAATTAACCTTTAATTATTTTCTTGTTGCGTATTTTGCACCTTTTATGTCGTTAGCAGATGGCACATAAACTGTTCTATCTGAAACTCCATACATGATATTCTTAGATCTATTACTGGTATTATACAAATCCATCAAACCCATTGTATGGCCAAATTCATGTGTGGCTGTTCCCCTATTTTGTTTTGCAGACTTCTTATTCATATATGCTTTATTATAATTAACACTAAATTCAACGATTCGTCCATCAACTGTAGAAAATATTGATTTTGTATACGCAGTTGCCCCTGAATTCGGTGCAGAGTAGGTTAATACCTTGTTTCTTGACGATTTATCTCTTTTAAAAGTGATTACGTTAGTTGCTTTCCACCTAGCAACAGCTGAATTAGTATAGCCTTTATAAGTAGCATTTAATTTGGAATCATCAAATGTAACTGTATTTTTCCTTAGCTGGTTCGCCGATACCAGATACCCCTTTGCTTCACTTCCATAAACAACGACTGCCGCAACAACTGTCAATGTTGAGAACAAAACGCAAAATAGCAGACACAGTAAAGACATATTCATTCTTATAGTATTATTTTTCACCATTACTCCTTCTCAATTTCCTGAAGTAAATCTTCTTTTTTTATTATATCGACTTCATGTTGTACTTGATTTACTTTTTGTTTTATATTTGAATTGCATTCATCTATTGAAAGTGTTTCTATTCCTGTATTCCCAGACCTTACACATGTATCTGAGGATGGGATCATTTCTACGGCAGCATCACCATTGACATAAAATTCTTTAGTAATCCAATACACATTATCATATGGAATATTTCCCGTTGCCTTTTTCAATGTAAATATATAGTGTTCTCCTGATTTAAAGATAGGTTCATCTGACATGGGAATTGCTGTTGTTCCATCTTGTAATATCTTAATATTATCTGGTAAAATTCCGCTAATAATTTTAATAATAGTTGCATTATGAATAGTTTGTGGAAAATTATCGGTTTCTATTGTTGAATCAATGCCTTCCATTTTTACTTCAACTACAGCTGCTGCTTCACTCACACATTTTTCCAATGACGCATATTCCCTAGATGCGCTTATCTGTGCCTTCATTGGATTGTAAAATGTACCGTATAACAGGTAAATTAGTGTTCCTAAAGTTAGTACAAATACTACTGTAATCAAATAAATATTTTTCTTATTTACTACTTTCATATACTTTTCTTCCTTTTTCATCTCTTGTCCTTTTTCGTTAATTCTGGATCTTCTTCTGCTATACTATATAAATTGTTCATCTTTACCCCCTTCCCTTCAATATTTTTATTTAACATATTAATTACTAATATGAATCTGCCCTTGCTAAATAATCATTCATTTCTCCTCTCCCTTCTTCCTGTATTTTAACAATCAATTCATGAGTTATAATTAATATTGTACACCACTTTTAAATTAGTATATCATATTAGCATCACATTTCTACCCCTGTTGACTAACTGGTTTATATTCTCGTCTAGATGGTAATATTATATATTTACCTTGTTCATAAATCCACCAAGTACGTCTCTACCTTTAAATTTGAATTGGTGCTATTTCTAGCACCCTATTAATATTCTCGAAAATCGCGAGCGTAATCTTTATATTTTGACTTTTCACATTCCTGTTCCATATCACTTTTTAATTTATGTAATTTTTTTCTAATGCCATTGAAAACTCCTTGCTACTACCAAAGACATTACCTGTAACAGTTGGCTCTAAAGCATTTTTTGCATATATATTTCCTTGTTGAGCTGATTTAAGTAACCAACTTACGGAGGACGCGTTAGCACGCATGTTAAAGGAAGCTGTACAGACTTCCTATAGACGGGGAGGATAAGAAAGCATCTGACAGGGAATGTGAAGAAACAGACCGTAAAACATAAAATTCATGGATTGAAATTCCCAAGAAATGAAGAAAAACCAAAGAAGAAAAAAGAAGCTGATTATTTGTATATGGAAGCAGATGAAGACCATGCTTCTCTCCGATTCGCGAGTAGAAAGGAGGGTGTAAAAATTTCTGTGTCTATAGAAAATGATTTTTCCTGATAAGAATTGGATATGTATAAGATTCTTGTCGATAACGGTTTCTTAATGGTGTCGAATTTCTTTTCGAGTGTGTGAAGAAAAGTCTGTAAATACTGATCTTCTATGATAATAACTGGGTTGAAAGTTCCTTGGCGGGCTTTCAACCCTTACTTTATATATAACAGTTACTACTATTGCATGTAAAGAGCAGGCGAATGATCCGCCTGTAAAAAATAATGTAAATTGGTTTAATCAGGTAGCCGCCCTTCGTACATGATGCTTAGTTCACCATAAACCTGTCCCCAATTCCGGATCGGCATCGACCATTTCTTTGTGGCTTCAAATGTAGACAGGTACAAGGCTTTCAACAGCGCTGTATCGCTTGGGAACACACTTCTCTGACGGTTTAGCTTGCGATAAGTGGCGTTCAGGCTCTCAATGGCGTTAGTGGTATAAATGACCTTCCTGACTGCTGTGGAGAACTTGAAAATGGGGGAAATGGCGTCCCAGTTCTGTTTCCAGCTCCTCATAGAACACGGTTATTTCTCACTCCATTTTTCAGTGACCCGTTCCAGGGCTTCCAGTGCTTTTTCTTCCGTTGGTGCCTGATAGATTGTTTTTAGGTCTGCACAGAAGGGCTTTCTATCCTTGTCTGATACATATTTCATGGTATTGCGCACCTAATGTACGATACAGCGCTGATATTCTAATTAAAATGTCTTTTACTCCCCGGTTTTTCAACCCATTTAAAACAGACAGCCAGTATTTGGAACTTTCGTTTTCGCCAACCTCAATGGTCAGGACTTCTTTTCTACCATCCTGGTTGATGCCAAGGATCACATAGGCTGCAAGTTTGTGGATCACTCCATTATCACGATCGGAGTAATGAATGGCATCGATGTAGAGTACCGGATATACCTCTGAAAGTTGGCGGTTTTGCCAGTCCTCGATCTGTGGCATGATCTTATCGGTAACATCCGAAATAAAACCTTCCGATGCCTCAAAGCCATAAATATCCTCCAGCGTATCAGAGATTTGTCTTGTAGTCATGCCTTTGGCGTACATGGAAATGATCTTCTGGTCGATATCGGAGATATCTTTCTGGCGTTTTTTGACCACCTGCGACTCAAATGTGGATCTGCGGTCCTGCGGAACTTGAATGTTCATACTGCCAAAGCTGCTATTGATGCGCTTGGATTTATAACCATTGCGGTAATCATCCGTGTCAGAACGTTCTGACTTTTCATAGCCAAGATGCTTATCCATCTCTGTTTCCATCATTTCTTTGATGGTGCCGCCCAACAGATCCTTAAGTGCATCCTGAATATCCTCTGCGGACTGAATGTCATACTCTTGTAGGAGCTGCTGGATAATGTTCCTTTTTCCATCTGTCATTTGTACCTTGTGTACTGATTTCTTTTCTCTTGCCATAATTAAAGGCCTCCTATGATTTTTTATTTTATCATAGAAGACCTTGGAAATCTTTATTTACAGAAAAACTTTCACAGACTCTTCTTTTCTAATTATAGTATTACCAGATTTGTTCTGTTTATACTTTTTTTCTATTTTTGGCTTTACAATTAAGTCATTAGTGTGAATTACTTAAAATGCGGGCGCCGCCCACACCCAACCTCTGGAATAAGTTTGGACATTTCTGGTAATAATACTAATGCCGAAAAAATAAGGTCGGAACGGTCAGTCCAAATCAATCTGCCGCTCCGGCTCTTTTTTTAGAGATACTGAGTAAGCCTTTCACCGTAAAGTACAATCAGCTGGTTCAGTACCTGATCCCAGTTACGCTATCTCTGGGTCCATTTTCATATCTTAATTCTTACCAAAAAGAAGCCATTTTTTACCAAACACACAAATTAATTTACATTACCCACTAAACAAATTAGTTTGGAATCCGCATAAACACTTGGTTTGTTAATTCCATTTTATCACTCGAGTTTGGCGTGTTCTTTACTGTTATTAACTATATCTATTTAAGTTTTATGTAATTATACGCCACTTTTTACTTCAATTACATCATTTATTCTGTCTTACTTATTTTCTGTTGCCAATATGTTGCCATTACTCAATTGTATTTTTGGATACAATAATATTTTTGGATATATCTGATAAAGTGTTTTCTCTAATCTTGCCATCCTCTATTTTATTGGCAATTGAATTTGCAAGCAAAAGATTGTTACTATCTGCTAATTTTGCATGAAACTTAACAGCTGCCTCTATAATTTTAGTATACATCTTAATAAAAATCGCTCCAATAAAATCTACAGCAATCCCACTTAGACTTCCTACTACTAACAGAATCTTATCCGTTTCTAAAGACGTATACATATATAAAGTTACTCCTACTATCAATATACCAAATACAACCATCATAATACCAAGTCCAGAGAGAAATTTCGTTTGAGCTAAATTCATATCATAATATCTCATTAACTCCTTTTGATTCATTCTAAACATTTTTTCCGCTCTCAAGGCTCTTTTCTCAGGATCTATTTCCGAAAACTCTTTTTCCTCTCTACGAGCTTCTTCTTCTAATTTTTCCATTTTCTTTGACTCTTTTAAATCAAAGAAACTGCTTACAGATACCATAAAGCAAATAAATGCCAAAAATCCTATTATATATACTAGCATCTGTCCAATTGGATAATCAAATATCTTATCATATATTTGATAAGCAAGAAATACGAAAAGGATGCCAAATACAAGACTACCTATTATTCCGTTTCTATCTTTTTCTGATTTTTTCTGTATCTTCTGTTCTGCCTTATTAACATCACTCTTTGCCGGTCTTACCTCCATAACTTCTTTCTCCTAAGTATTATTGAATTTGGCAACATTTTTTGTACCAATAGCAAGAATATATATACAAGAGGCACTCCTATGGACTAGCTGCTATATAAAATAATCTGTGCCAAATTTTTCTTTATTCAAATTCGGCCTGTCCTTTGGTGTTATTAAACGTATTTGTTTAGTTTTATTACATTTAAAGGCCGTCTTTTACTCTATTACATATATTATTTTGACTTACTGATTTTTTGTTGCCAAAATGTTGCCACTCGATGTATGCAACAATTCCCTCCCCATTATACTATGTCATCCATCAATCAAATAAACTTTTTACTACTCTTTTCCTATTAACTACAAATCAAATTCAACTCTAAACCGTATGTTTCCAATAAGAAACTCTCACTTGCGGAAAGTAATTGATGCATACCTTCTGTTATAATATCCGCATCAATCCCTGGTTGTACAATAAAAATTTTAAGCTTTGCTGGATAAAGCTTAAGCCTGTTGTGTACTTCTTGCAAAATAGTTAAATCACCTAGCTCAAATCTAGAATTTTTGCCTTTCTTCTCCCTATCCCCTTCTCGCTTCTTCATTCTATCAATCATCTTTATCATATCTTGTTTCCAGTTTATTGATTTTTCTGCTTGTCCACATACTTCATATAAGTCTGATAATCTAGCTCCTGGTTTATCCCCATGAGCAAATTTACAATGATAAAATTCAAAATCAATCTCTTCATCTGTTATTCTAATCGTTATTATATCTGCAATTTCACCAGAATTATCGTCATCAAATATTATATCATATAAACCTGTTTTCTCTAATTCCCTTAGCACTGTATACTGAATTGTATTTTTCTTCTTCTGCGCGCCTTGAGATTCTTTTTGTATATCAACGCCTTTTGCTATCCAATCCCATCTTATTATTTTTTCTTTAGGAAACTCAATAGGGGATTTTTCTTTCATCGTAATATAATAGTTGCCCTCTAATATTGATTGATCAACAAATTTGATAGTTGGGGGATACTCTTTAAAGAAATCTGCTAATCCCATATACTTTTTGCCTATCCTTATTGTCAAAACACTTCCTTTAATATGAGTAATACTAAAATTATTCTCATTAATGCTCAATTCAAACTCTTCTGATAGTTCATCACCTTTAACATAAAAGTTTATATTCCCCGTATCGTTATTATTACATAATCCAATTTCAACATTATATAATTCCTCCTGATAATAAGAATTCTCTAAATAAGTCAACTTATCATTACACAGTTCCAAATCAATTGGCCATTCAATGCGATAAGGTATTATATTAGGACGCTCTTTGATAACTTCTGGCATAAGAACGCCACTTAATACTTCCCTTACATCAATTGAATTATCTAAGACTTTATCAATCGTTCTATCACACCAATCCATCCAAAAATCTATACTTTCAACCCAACGTGCCCAAATAGTCCCTTTATAGGAACACCCTATACTTGTTTTTCCTGTTCCATCATAACCAATACCAAATATATTGGATTTAGTACTATTACTCTTTTGTGCTTCACCTAAACCTTGTACAATATCTACCCCTGCAAACATCTTATATCTAACTGGTCCATTCACTGCTGAATTTAATCCAACTGTTGATAACATTAGACGATTAATTCCGGACAAGCATCTAAAAACCTGTTCCCCATTTATTCTTTCACATTCTCCCATAATCGCTTCAGCATATTTAAGCGCGATCGTTTTTACAGAAGTATTGACGAAAGCAATTCGTTTTGCTTTATTATAGTATATAATGTGAATTTCCCAATTTAAATTATTAATTTCCCTGTAGTTCGACCACTCAAGGCGGGATTCGGATGGTTCAATAACAATTAAAACATTTTTCTCTTCATTTAGATAATATTTACAAACTTCTTCATTAAAAACTGTTATCCATTTTCCCCAGTTTATCGTTCCCTTTCCTACTACCTTAAATGCTTGCATACTTACTTTAGGAATAATCTGCTTGATGCTGATGCCATTTATTCCATTGCCCTTAAAACCTTGTTCTAATTCTTGAAGTGATAATTCTCGACCGACCGCTTTAGAAGACATATCAGCTAACAAATGATTCCAGTCTGAATCTTGTGAGTACAAGTCCTTTAGACCTTCTTTTATATCTTCATTAATAATATTTGTGATAACAGATGCATTTCCCAATCCTTCTTTTGCACGAGCAAATCGCCCAACAAACTGCAACGTAATAGGAAGCGATTTATATTTATCATGAATGGCAGCAATTTTCAGATTAGGTAAATCTATACCTTCTCCAAACATATCCACGCATACAACAATTCTTGAATCTAAATTTTCTAATGCGCTCATTCGCTTTTTCTTTTCTGATGCTCCAATGCCACTCACAATAAGTACCGGGTTATATTTTTGATAAAACTTGTTGTATATATTATTATATAATTCTTCGGCTCTTGTAATTTTTGTTGTCCTAACAAGAAGAATATGCGAAAATCCATTCTCAATATCAGATTCTAATCGTTTTATGGCTATGGCTGCAATAGATATATCCCCTTTATCTTCATTAAACTCTTGTATCGGATAAAAATCTATTTTTTGAAAATAACCTTGTTCTTGTGCTTTTATTAGCGGAAAGTTATATATTATTTTTCCATCAATTTTTTTACCATCATTTCTAAAAGGGGTTGCTGTAAATTGAAGTATCTTTTTGCCAGTAAAGTATGTACGGAAATCAGTCCATGTGGATGCTGCAATATGATGGGCTTCATCCACAATCAGTAGTTCTGGAAATAAAGCAATTTTTCCAATAAGTTCTTTAGACATCCTTGCAACTAAAGACATTGTTGTAACCAGAATATTGGCATTCGATAATAATTCTTTCATTTCATCAATATCCTTTGGGCTTGATTTAAGCAAAACAGTAGTTGGTATAATTGCTTTATCTGAAATCACACCTATTTGCTTAAGCACACCAAAAGACACAATTTTCTCAACAGTTTGTAATCTCAATAGATTTGATGGTACGATAATTAATGTCTTCTTAATCTTTTCAGATATAATTGTCGACATCATTGTTTCAGTTTTTCCCGTACCAGTAGGCATAACAATAGTAGCAGGAGATTCTTCCACCGTCCAAAAAGCTTTAATAGCTGATAACGCACCATACTGTGGTACTCGAAGACCTTTTATAGACTTTTCGCTATCTTCTTTTATAAAATTAAATGCTTTTTCCCATGATGATAATATATTCTTTTTTGTATCATCATAGTATTTATAGTTCTTTCCTATTTTTTTCTTTTGGATAGCCATAGAAATACTCCTTGTCTACTATTTTTTTAGATAAATTAAAATCATATGAATATTTTACCACTATATTCCTTTTAAAACAATTCTTTCTGTATGTCAACATACATATTTACTTTGTACAATAACCTAAAACATAAATACTTGTTTTCCTGGATTCTCTATATACAAGAGCAAAGGACAAACAGATCCTCCTTTTTTTCAAAAATTTATCTACTTTTTTTATTTTAGCTTGTTGTTATTTAAAATTTGCATCGCAAGTGTTACACCACACTGTAGCCCCATCTCCATATAAACCATCTCAACAACGGTAGCA
>NZ_JAWYAJ010000026.1:0-3497 GCF_034124845.1 Robinsoniella sp. | reverse complement strand
ATAAACTCTGAACCGATAATCTTTCTTTTCTGCTCCGGATCACTTACGTTTTCCAGTTTATTCAGGAAACGTTCGCTGGCATCAACATATGCCAGATTTGCATTCAGCTGATTTTTGAATACTTCCACAACGCTTTCGGATTCTCCCTTACGCATGAGGCCATGGTTAACATGAACGCAGACCAGCTGATCTCCAATTGCTTTTAATAACAAAGCTGCAACTACAGAACTGTCTACTCCACCGGACAATGCAAGGAGCACCTTCTTATCTCCAACCTGGCGTTTCACAAGTTCAATCTGGTCTTCTACGAAATTCTTCATATTCCAGTTTGCTTCTGCGTGACAGGTATCAAATACGAATGGTTTCAGTCCTTCTTTTAATGCTTCTTCGTCCTCGGGCCACTCATTCAGGGACACTTCACATTTTGCCAGTTCATGTCCTGCCGCCATGACAGGATATCCTGCTTCATAGATTTCCGGCAATACATCGATACGAACGCCATCAACGATATGGTTTGGCCCGCCGTTTATAATAATTCCCTTTACATTTGGCAATGCCTTTAGTTCCGCCTGTGTGATATCATGCGGGTAAATCTCACTATATACCCCAAGGTCGCGAATCGCCCTGGCTAACACCGTATTTTCCGTACTGCCTAAATCTAAAATTACAATCATGTCTTGCTTCATTATTGTTCCTCCTCCGTATGGTATAGAAATATCTTAGCTGTAAAATGATTTTGTGTCAATACACGTTTTTTCGTTTACGGAGTTATTTTCAATCCTGATGCAAAATGAGCTGACTAATTGTGGATTATTGGGTAATCCCTGTTTCTACGGTTGTGTGATAAATGGCTCTTTCATCTAAAATCTGTTTGAAATTATCTTCTGTCTTATGGCCTTTAATCTCATCCATGTACTCTATGTAATCACATAAATAGATATCTAATTTTGAAATATCTGCTCCGTAAACTGCATAGTCCGTAACATTGCTGCTGTTTCCATAGGGCAGCATTTTTCCACTGGCATCCAGTACTACCGGGAATGTGTCTGCAGCTTTTGTAGTACCTTCATTTAACTGATTTACCTTTAATTCAAATGGAGTAATTTCAACAGATGCAATTCCTAACCCATTTTCATTTTCATTATTAATCTCAATTACTTTTGTTCTGCTTCTGTCAACATTGATGTCCAGATCAAAATTCCAGGAGCCGTTCCACCAGATGTTTTCATGCTCGTTGGGGAATTGGTTCCATTCAGCAGGCTGCTTATTCATGACACTTTTCCACTCTTCATCTGACATGGCAGCCAGTTCATCTCCCGTATAGCCGGAATCCCATACATCCGGATTTGCCTTGTCTGTGATAATCTTCTTAATGTCCAAATTTAATTTGAAATTATCCGGAATTTCCAGGTTCTGAACATCCAGTTGAATGTCCTCTTTCATCGGATCTTTGCCTGCTGCTTCCGCTGCCTCATAAGCATCATTATATTCCTGAAGCGATTCATCCGATACCACCTTAGCGGCCAGTTTGTAGTCAATGCGGATGATACCTGCATATGTATAATCATCCACAAATTTTCCTTCCAGATAATAAAGCTGTTCCTGCGCCTCTTCGTTGAAACTGTATTTCTCACTGGTTAAAAAGCTTATGATCGGCTGGTTATTCTCGCTGCGTGCAAAAATATCAGATACCGGAAATGCTTTCTCGCTGGTTAATTCAAGCGTCATATAAAGTGCCTGGTCATTGCAGTATAATTCTGATAAAGTCATGGTGACTCCATCTGCAGTCTGGGAATACCGTGCCGGTGTGGTAAGGTCTTTTTCTTTCTGACTGGAATCGGCTGCCCGATTGGATGCCTGATTAGTTGCCAAATCAGATGTTTGATCGGTTGCCTGATCAGATGCCTGGTCGGTTGCCTGATCGGTTGCTGCTTCTTTATCATCTGCCAATGCAGTCTTACCATTGGGATTTTCATTGGAATTCCCGCCTAATTTCTCTGCCACTGAGCTGAAATCTCCGGGATAACTGTAATTATCCTGTATCTGTTCAAATATATGTCCAATGATGGGTAACTGGCTTGCCATAACGGGATTCGCCATGCCAAATACAAAGAATGCTGCAAATACCGCAGCCACACTGCCTGCTGCCACCAGGATTTTTTTCCGGATACTTCTGGTATCTCTTGCCTTGCTTTTGCTGCTCTTTATGGTCTGAAACGCCTCATCTGCCTTATTTTTTACTGCTTTAGGTATCTGAATCTCTTCGTTTAATTTATCCTTAAATTCTTGTTCCTGTCGGTTCATGCAATTGTCCTCCTTGTTTTAAATACTCTGTGGAAAATAATTTTCTTCCTCTTGCCAGTCTCGTTTGTACCGTCTTCTCATTCATGTCCAGTATTGTTGCTATCTCTCTGGTATTAAATCCTTCCAGATAATAGAGCAACAGGACCATGCGGTACTTTTCATCCATATCTTTGATTAGTTCATTCCACTCCATATTGCTGTACTCCTGGTCCCATACCGGAATTTCCGGCACCTCATCTGTAAGTAACATACCTTTTTTCTTTCGCAATATATCTTTACATTTATTGATCAGAATACGAATCATCCAGGTTTTAAAATATTTGTTCTGTTTCAAATCTCCTATTTTTTCAAAACAGCTTAATATGGTATCCTGTATGGCATCTGCAACATCTTCATCATTGTTCAGATACGCTTTTGCAACCTTGTACATATTCTGCATATTCAGTTCCATTAACGCAACAAATGCATCGGGATCCTTCCTGCGTGCTTTTTTAATTAGAACATCCAACGTCTTTCCTCCCCGCTTAGATTGGCCAATCTTTAATGTCTTACACTCATTAGACGTAACGCCCCGGCAAAAACCTTCAAATATTTTAAATTATTTTAGCATATAAAAAGAGCAGGTGCAGCATTTCCTTTCATTTCTAAATGCTGCCTGCTCAATATTTGATTCTATACAATATTCATTTGATGTCTTAGCTTACCTTAACTACCCCTTTCACAATTTCTGCCTTATTCCCTACACAATCAGTCAACGCTTCCTGAATATGATCCAGTTCATAATAATTGCTTACAATATTGCGAATGTTAGCCTTGCCGCTGGATACTGCCTCAATTGCAAGCGGATATATATTCCGATATCTGAAAATAGTTTTAAAGGTAAGTTCTTTATCCAGTGCCATTCCAATGGGCAAAGTCATCGTTCCGCTGGGACTATATCCCACAAATACCACAACAGCTCCTTTTTTGGAAACTTTTATGAGCTGTGCAGCAGTTACTTCAGAACCGGCCGTTTCAATCGAAAGATCACATCCCCTTTTGCCGGTCAATTCCAAAATCTTGGCAGACGTGTCGGCTTCCTTACCGTTAATTACTGCATCTGCCCCCAATTCCAAAGCCTTTTTCAGACGATTTTCCATAATATCTACTACTATTACCTTTGATACTCCCATTGCCTTAAGTGCCAGAAGGCT